>JAEEIK010000041.1 GCA_016281335.1 Lachnospiraceae bacterium
GATGTTGATTCGATGCTCCAGTGCACCGTCCTTGGGTTTGCAGTTTTCCTGCAGGGTCTAGTGACAGGTCGTAGCGGCTGATGTGATCGTTATACCTCTCTCGGCTTCCTGCTCCATCCAGTCCATGGTTGCGGTTCCGTCGTGGGTATCGCCGATCTTGTAGTTAACGCCGGTATAATACAGGATACGCTCTGTAAGCGTTGTCTTTCCGGCATCGATATGAGCCATGATACCGATATTTCTGGTACGCTCAAGCGGATATTCTCTTCCAGCCACTTATATTCCCTCCTTTCTTAGAATCTGTAATGAGCAAACGCCTTATTAGCCTCAGCCATACGGTGCATTTCTTCTTTACGCTTAACCGCAGCGCCGGTTCCGTTTGCCGCGTCCATTATCTCTGCTGCCAGCTTATCTTCCATAGTCTTCTCGGATCTCTTTCTGGCAAACATTGTGAGCCATCTGAGGCCAAGGGCCTGACGTCTCTCGGGACGCACTTCGATAGGTACCTGATAGGTAGCACCACCGATACGTCTTGCTTTTACTTCAAGTAACGGCATGATGTTGCCCATAGCCTCATTGAATACATCAAGGGCAGGCTTGCCGCTCTTCTCTTCTACCTTGGCAAATGCATGATAAACGATCTTCTGGGCTACGCCCTTCTTGCCGTCAAGCATGATGTTGTTGATCAGCTTTGTGACGATCTTATCGTTATACAGAGGATCTGCCAATACATCTCTCTTTTGTATGTGTCCTTTACGTGGCACGGTTCTTCCCTCCTTAATCACTAGTGTTTCGATTAAATCATCGGTACTCACATCTTAAACAAAATGTGTACGCGCTGTTTTCTATCTTTTTAGACGAAACAGAACTCCAACATTTCATTTCTAAAAGTGATACCCAGGTTACAGATCCTCACGGATCATTTTTTGCCCTCCTTAGGCCGCTTTGCGCCGTATTTGGAGCGCGCCTGCTTCCTGTTTGCAACACCTGCGGTATCAAGCGTACCACGGATCACGTGATATCTGGTACCGGGAAGGTCTTTTACTCTTCCTCCACGTACAAGTACCACGCTGTGCTCCTGCAGATTGTGACCTTCTCCCGGAATATAGCTTGTTACTTCGATTCCGTTTGAAAGACGTACTCTGGCGATCTTTCTAAGTGCTGAATTAGGCTTCTTGGGAGTAGCGGTCTTCACTGCTGTACAAACACCTCTCTTCTGCGGCGAATCGGTATCGATCGCACGTTTGTGCAGAGAGTTGTAGCCCTTTAAAAGAGCAGGTGCAGTGGACTTCTTAACGGAAGTCTCGCGTCCTTTTCTTACCAGCTGGTTAAATGTCGGCATTCTGTTTCACCTCCTATCTGAATTAACATGGATTTTTGTGCATTTCCGCGTATTCTCTTCGCTCACCTGAAGTGCGCAAAGAAAGAACGCACGAAATCGCACGCTCAATGATAATACTACTTTAAGTGATGGCTTGTCAAGACTTTTTTGATAAAAGAGGGACGTATGAAACGCCCCTCTTAAGATCTGTTCTTTTATTAACTCTTATTCTTCCGAACCCTCATCCACTTCAGCAAGTTCCAGTATCATGGGCTCTTCGTTCTCCAGCTCTGCTTCATCAATGTCATCGATGATCTCAGGCTCTTCCGCAAAATCGATGGTATCCTCGATCTCTACCTGATCAACATCCAGCTTCACATCCCTGTATCTGCGGATTCCCGTACCTGCAGGGATCAGCTTACCGATGATGACGTTCTCCTTCAGACCGATAAGAGGATCTACCTTACCCTTGATGGCTGCTTCGGTCAGAACCTTGGTGGTCTCCTGGAAGGATGCTGCCGACAGGAAGGAGTTGGTAGCAAGCGCTGCCTTGGTGATACCGAGTATCACATCGCTGACTTCTGCAGGAGTCTTGCCCTCTGCGATCAGTCTCTCGTTCATATCCTCGATATCAAGCCTGTCAACTAAAGCTCCCGGCAGATATCCGGTATCACCCGGTGTCTCTATGCGCTGCTTCTTCAGCATCTGACGCACGATGACTTCGATATGCTTATCTGCCAGATCAACGCCCTGGAGGCTGTAAACCTTCTGTACTTCACGGATCAGGTAATTCTCAACTGCCTCGATCTTCTTGATCTCCAGCAGATCGTGAGGATCTACGGAACCTTCAGTCAGCTCGTCGCCGGCTTCCACTACCTGTCCGTCCGTAACCTTGATCCTTGCGCCGTAAGGTATCTCGTATACTTTATCATGCTCATCATTCTTTATGATGATCTCGCGCTTGTTATTGCTCTCGTGTATCTCAACGGTACCGTTCTGTCCTGCGATGATGGCAAGTCCCTTAGGTGTTCTTGCCTCGAAGAGCTCTTCAACTCGGGGAAGACCCATCGTGATATCGTTACCTGCCACACCACCGGTATGGAATGTACGCATGGTAAGCTGTGTACCGGGCTCACCTATGGACTGTGCGGCGATGATACCTACTGCTTCACCTACCTGCACTGCCTCGCCGGTGGCCATGTTGGCTCCGTAGCACTTAGCGCAGATACCTACATGTGACTTACAGTTGAGTATCGTTCTTATCTTAACGGAAGTAATGCCTGCTTCGGTTATCTTAGCCACGCGGCTGGGAGTGATCATATGGTTTGCCTTAACGATCACGTTGCCCTTATCATCTGCCACATCTTCGGCTGCGAAACGTCCGCGGATACGGTTCTCAAGGCTTTCTACATTTTCCTTGCCGTCCATAAGAGCAGTCACTCTCATTCCGGGTATCTCTTTGCCTTCGCAGCAATCCTGCTCGCGGATGATCAGCTCCTGGCATACATCGACCATTCGTCTGGTCAGGTAACCGGAGTCTGCGGTACGGAGAGCGGTATCGGAAAGACCTTTTCTTGCGCCGTGTGCTGAGATGAAGTACTCCAGCACGTCCAGACCTTCACGGAAGTTTGACTTGATGGGCAGCTCTATGGTACGTCCCGATGTATTAGCCATCAGACCACGCATACCTGCCAGCTGCTTCATCTGCTGCTGGGAACCACGGGCACCGGAGTCCGCCATCATCTTGATGTTGTTGTATGCATCAAGTCCGTCCATCAGCTCTTTGGAAAGCTCCTCATCGGTCTGCTCCCATACTCTTATGACGTTCTTGTATCTCTCTTCTTCGGTGGTAAGTCCGCGCCTGTACATCAGGGCGATCTCATCAACCTCTTTCTGAGCCTTCTCGATCAGCTCAGCCTTCCTGGGCGGCACGGTCATATCCGAAATGGAAACGGTCATGGCTGCCCTGGTGGAATACTTGTATCCGGTAGCTTTTACAAGGTCAAGCACCTCTGCTGTCCTGGTAGCTCCGTGTGTATTGATGACCTTCTCAAGTATCTGCTTAAGCTGCTTCTTTCCTACAAGGAAATCAACCTCGGGCTTCAGCAGATCCTCGTCATTGTCTCTCTTTACGAATCCCAGATCCTGAGGAATGATCTCATTGAAGAGGAATCTTCCCAGTGTGGATTCAACCGTTCCCATAACAACGCTTCCGTCTGCCTTGGTCTTGCTCATACGTACTTTGATCTTTGCATGCAGATCGACTACGCCGTTCTCATATGCGAGTATAGCCTCGTTCAGGTTCTTGAAGTACTTGCCTTCTCCCTTGCTGTCAGGTCTCTCCTGGGTCAGGTAGTAGATACCAAGCACCATATCCTGTGAAGGCACTGCCACGGGCGCGCCGTCCGAAGGCTTCAGCAGGTTGTTGGGTGAGAGCAGAAGGAATCTGCACTCTGCCTGTGCCTCTACCGAAAGAGGAAGATGCACTGCCATCTGGTCACCGTCGAAGTCGGCGTTGAAAGCCGTACATA
>JAEEIK010000042.1 GCA_016281335.1 Lachnospiraceae bacterium
CTTCAGTTCTGCTTCTCTCTCGGCCTTAGCGATCTGTACGTTGACGGTCTCTGCCTCGATGACTTTGGCCTGTTCCTGTTTCTGTATCTCATAAGCTGCATCAGCTTCTGCACGCTTGATATCTGCGGTTACCTTCAGTTCTGACTTCCTGATATCCAGCTCGTTGTTCTTCTGAGCGATCTGGGTCTCAGCGGAGATCTGTGCATCGTTTGCTTCTTTTCTTGCGGAAGCCTGTGCAACGGCGATCTCTTTTTCTGCGTTTGCTCTGGAGATCTCAGCGTTCTGACGGATAGCTACGGTATTTGCAATACCGAGGTTCTCGATCACACCGAGGCCTGCATCGTCGATGTTCTGGATATTGAAGGATACGATCTCAAGTCCCATCTTAGCCATATCCAGCGCTGCGTTTTCCTGAACCATTGCTGCGAAAGTTTTACGGTCATTCATGATGTCCACAAGCTTCATGGCACCGATGATCTCACGCAGGTTACCTTCAAGTACATTAACTACCATCTGATTGATGTAACCGGAATCCTTGTTAAGGAAGTTTTCTGCAGCTGCCTTTATGAGCTGCTGTGTAGTTCCGATCTTTACGATGGCTACCGAATCTACCATGATGTTGATGTAGTCCAGTGTAGGAATAGTCTTGGATGTACGTACATCTATGGACAGCATCTTCAGTGACAGGCGGTCAAGCCTCTGCAGGAAAGGTATTCTCACGGAGCTGCGTCCTATGATGAACTTGGGTTCCTTTTTGAGACCCGAAATAATGATTGCCTGGTCTGTGGGAGCCTTTACGTATCCCATGCCGATGATGATCAGAATAAAGATCACAGCGGCTGCAATACCGATGATTAAAGCTAATTCTGTAGGCATAATAGTTTCCTCCTCATAAAAAAAGTTTATATAACACTAAGTAACATGATAACATAAGCGGGAATGCGTCACAATCACTACATCTTGTATTCCTCTTTCTACCGGTACTTGGATTCGATAAGACTGTAAGCTATCGCAAGTCCCAGACTGATGATCACCGTTCCCGCTACCGGTATCACAAAACCTGCGGAATTCTGTTCAAGGAAGAGAAACGGTACACCGAAGGCCTCAAACAGGATCGCATAAACTATCCAAAGGATTGAAACCGAATGATTGTATTTCTTTACGTCTTTAACCTTTGGGGGCGTCACTCCTGCAAAAAATCCTACTGCAGTCTTGGAATTCCACGCCCATATACCGATCCCGATAAAGCAGAGAGCCAGGATGCTCCAGATAATAAAACCGACGATCATATCTATATCCTCCTCCTCATTTTAACTTTGCCGTCACTGTCTCTTATCCTCATAACCTCACCTCCGTAATGCTGTCTTAAGGGTTTTCCTTATGACGTTTGCTTGGTTTATGAGTTAATTCTACGGCTTGTACCCATAATTATACATCCAAAATTCGCAAAAATAAGCTCTGTATTTTACCTTTTTGGAAGAAATATAAGTCTGTCCGGCTTGCTTTTTCCTGTTTTATAGGCTAATCTTAAGAAAATACATAGCTGTGAGGGGGACGCCTGCATGGGCAAAAAATCATCTATCGAGAACAAGAATATATATCTTCAATGCCGCGAGGACTGTGATCTGACCCGAGCTAAGGCCAGTGAACTGATGAAAACCGTTTCGGAAAGCCGTATCGAAAAGATAGAGAGCGAAAAGATCATCGCAGCGCCTGAGGATATCGTTGCCATGGCAGAGGCTTATAAGCAGCCGAAGCTTTGCAATTATTACTGCGCAAATGAATGTGCAATAGGAAAGCAGACGGTACCGGAAGTAACACTGAGCAACCTTTCCGAGATCACTCTGGGAATAGTTGCATCCCTTAATTCCCTTAATTATGAAAAAGAAAGACTTATTGCCATAGCTGTGGACGGTAAGATATCTGAAGAAGAGATGCCGGATTTCCTTAAGATACAGACGCAGCTCAACAATCTTTCACTGACCGTGGAAGCACTGAAACTCTGGGTAAACAGCACTATTGCTTCGGGAAATATCGATAAGAAGACATATGATAAATTTCTGAAGGAAGCGACGGATAAGCTTTAATTAAAGCGGCAGTATATTAATGATCACGCCGCAGATGCAGGAATACAGGATCACGAAGATCCAATAGAAAAGAAAGTGTTTTATGCCAAGCACGGTCTTAAGCGCGCCGAGGTTCGTTATCTTGGTGGCAGGTCCGGTGACCATGAAAGCAGCAGCGCTGCCGAGGCTCATGCCGTCAGCAAGCCAGGTCTTAAGTATAGGTATGGTGCCTCCTCCGCAGACATAAAGAGGTACTCCTACGGTAGCTGCCATCAGTACGCCCCAGGCTTCGTTACCGCCGAATACGAAAGTGACAGCATCCTGGGGGATATAGCGCTGGAACAGGGCCGACAGTAATATGCCTATGAAAAAATAAAGTCCGGTTGCTTTGAAATTTCTGAAAAGATTTTTTAAAAAGCGGATAAACAGATTCGGATCCGTATCTTTATTTTTCGGTTCGTCAAATCCTTTGAAATCAAAGAAGCTCTTATTCTTATAGAAAAATCTGATCACAAGACCTGCGGCGATGCCGCATAGGAAACAGCTTATTATCCTGATAAGCAGAACTTTGACTCCGAGAGCTGCGCTGTATACGATAAGCTGCGGGTTGAGCAATATCGAACTCATCATAAATGAGGCGAGCCATTCATCCCTTATGCCGCTTTTGGAAAAAGAAGCAGCGATGGGTATGGTTCCGTACATGCACAGAGGTGAAGCAACACCAAGTATTGAAGCGAAGATGATACCCGGCAGACTGCTGCCGTCGCTCTTCATATTACGCATAAGAGCGTGTATTTTGTCTTTAAAAAAAACGGAAACTACCGAACCGATGATCATACCGATCAGCCAGTACAGGAAGATCTGATGGAACTGAACGGTAAAGTAGTACCAGACGTATATGAATTCTCTCTTAATGATCTCCTGCATCTGCGAGTTCTTCCGTATCCGTATCTATCAGTTCATAGGCTCTGTTACCGAAGCCGATATCTTCAGCATGTGTAAGTATATGCAGGCCGTTCTTTTCAAGTATGCGGTTCTGCAGAGAGCCACCGTCGGCAGCCCTGAATACGAGGTCTATGCAGGCCTGGTCCAGTGCGACAGGATCGGTGGAAGCCAGGATTCCTATATCATGCATATCCACTTCGGCAGGGCTTGATACACAGTCACAGTCAACGGACATACGGTTCATGACGCTGATGAAGATCATCTTCTTTCCATGATCTTCATAATCGTATACGGACTTGGCTGCTTCGGCCATGGATTCGGTGAAGATATCCTGATTGGTGATCATTGCTCCGAGATCGATGGGAGGCTTGCTGAACAGGCCGCCGGTATGTATCCTGGTCTTGCCTTCGCTGGAAGCGATGCCTATGGATATGTTCTTGAGAGCGCCGCCGAAGCCGCCCATGGGATGTCCCTTAAAATGAGTGAGCACGATCACGTAATCGTAGTCTGCCAGGTCTTTGCCGACCCAGTTTTCCTTAAGGTTTTTGCCGCCTTCTACAGGGATCACCATATAGCCGTCCTTATCCATGATGTCCACATCAGCGATGGCAGTAAACCCGTGATCTTCGACCACCTGCATATGCATGGCCGTCTCGGCGCGTTTTGATCCCGAGTAGGCAGTATTGCATTCTATAATGGTGCCGTCCACACTCTGTACCAGATCCTTTATAAGATTGGGATCCAGATAATTGGGATTGCCGGCTTCGCCGGTTGAAAGCTTTATCGCTACCTTTCCGCCGGCCGGAGAGCCAAGGGTTTCGTACATCTTCTGAAGACTGGCGGGGCTTATGTCTTTTGTCATGTAGACAACAGAAGAAGCAGCAGCTTCGCGGCCTTCGCTTTTCATGGTCTCCACATCATAGAATTCATGGGGCTCTATATCGTAATGCATATGCATCGTGTATGCAACGCCAAGAGCTATCAGTATTGCAAGGGTTATCAACAGGCCGCGTATAATTTTCCGGCCTCTGCCTTTTTTCTTAGTTTCTTTTTCCATGATCAGCTGCCTCCAAAACAGTGACATCATTATAACATAGAAACTGCTTATGATTTTGAACAAAAATCGATTGAAAAACGCCGAAATATCGTAAAACTCACGTTGTTTTTTTGTGTATATATGATAAAATATAAATAACTATAGGCATTTCAATATTAATTTGCATGGAGGGTTACGGATGTTCGGATCGAAATATCAGTCAGTTATTCAGGAAAAAGAAGAGAAGATCGAAGAACTGGAGCGTGAGATCGCTAAGCTTAAGGAAGAAGTAAAAGTCGGAACCGATGAGCTTGAAGCGGTAAATACCAGTACCCATCTGGGTATATGGAAATGCTATTATGACGAAAACGGTGATCAGACCGTTATATATACCGATGAGTTCCGCCGCATGCTCGGGTTCAGCAGACAGGAGCTGCCGGATTCACTGGATTCCCTGGGTAAAATCATACATCCCGATGACGTGGAGCTGGCATTCAGCGCTTACGGCGCTGCAGCAGGCGATAAGACTGGCCGTACCAGATATGATGTTGAATACCGTATCCTTACCAAGTCAGGTGATTATAAATGGTTCCATGCAGCCGGAGAGTGCATAAGATACTCTAACGGCAATCCCAAAGAATTCATAGGGACCTTTTCCGATATTGATGAGCAGAAGAAGAATTCCGAGATATTCCTGCATGATTCCAGACGTAAAGAAGCTGTGGACAAGATGATGCTGGAAGGCAGCTGGAGTATGGATCTGACGAAATATGCGATAGATGACCCTACTTCGCCGATGGTTTATTCCGACCAGTTTAAGAAGATACTCGGCTTTAATCCCCGCTCATCGGAGTTCCCCGATGTAATGGCTTCCTGGATCGCAAGGATACATCCCGATGATGTGCCTCAGGCCTCGGCAGCGATGCAGAAGCAGCTGGCAGATCCCACCGGCACTACGGTATTTGATATGGAATACCGCATAAAGCATAAGGACGGACACTGGGTATGGACCAGAGCTTCCAGTTATGTGGTATGGGAAAAGGGTGAGGCTGTCATGGCAGCAGGTACCATACTTGATATCACCGGTGAGAAGGAAAACAAGGTTCGTTTCGAAGAAGAGATGGAGCCCAATATAGAATCGCTGCGTAACGGCATGGCCGAGATATCTGCTAATGTGGAGAAAGCAACGGCCCAGATGCTGGAGGTTCAGACCAAGCAGGAACAGGTGACCGAAGCTGCCAATACGATAGAAGCAGCCGTTAAGTCTTCGATGGAGATCATCGGCAGCATACAGAATATTGCAAGCCAGACCAACCTCTTAAGCCTCAATGCTTCCATAGAGGCCGCCAGGGCAGGTGATGCCGGCAGGGGCTTCGCAGTCGTGGCTACAGAAGTACAGACTCTGTCCAATCAGTCCAAAGAGACTACCGAGCTCATATCCGATAAGCTGAACAATGTAAATGATGCGGTCCGTAACATCCTGCAGAAGATAAGACAGATCAGTGAGAGCATCGCAGACGAGACCGAAGAGATGAACACTATCAATGCGACGATCGAGGAGCTGCACGGAGCCGCCGATGAGATTGCACAGATGGCGGAGACGCTTTATAACTGAGTATCCTTCGGAGGACATATATGATAGATGATTTTTCAAAACAGTTTGAAAAACTGATAGATATATTCGTTGATTACGAGCATCGGTCCAGGGAAAACCTTATCGAGGTTCTGTTTGAGATGGGAAAGATGTTCCGTCTTACAAAGGTGGAATCCGAGTTTTATAAGTCTGCCACCGATCAGAGAGACGGCGTAAGAGAATATCTCTGTGATTATGATATAGGTCCGGCCGACAAGGTAGTTATGAGTAAATGCGTTATTGCGAAGACAGGGGCTATCGTAAAATGTACCGCATATACATCGAATGATCAGCCGCCATATACGGAGGAAGAATTGCGTCAGCTTGATCTGAGTATACGCGCGCTGCAGAGTTTCATCAGCCGAAACAGGATGCAGAGGGCTATTGAGACCCTTGGATATCATGATGAAGACGGTTATCCCAATTTTCCGTATTATTTCCGTCACCTCGAACGTATGAATACTACCTGCGGATTTAGGGATCAGGTAGCGCTGTTATACAATCTGCGTCAGTTTTCCATAATAAACAGGGATCTTGGGAACTCTATCGGAAATGTGGTGATGCGTGGTCATTATGAAGCAATAAAGGAGATCGTAGGCGACAAGGGTGTAGTCTGCCGTGTCGGAGGCGATAACTTTGCAATGATATTTACGGCTGATAAGCTGAAGCCGATACTCAAAGCAATGGAAGGTATCCCTATTGTTTATGATAAAGAAAATGACAGGCGTGTAATGGTATCGGCCTGTGCGGGTGTTTTCATCATACCTCCCGATTTTGTTTTTGAACGTCCGGGCAGCATAGTGGAGCTGATCTTCCCGGCATGTCAGAAAGCAAAACTGGAAAAAAACGGCATTATAGAATATGTAAGCAAAAGGAGTTTTGAGGAAAGAGAAAACATCTCAAGAGTCCGCAGGAATTTTGATGAGGGGCTTGCAAAAGGCGAATTCCGGGCTTATTACCAGCCCAAAGTAGATGTCCGTACAGGCAAGATTATCGGTGCAGAGGCGCTATGCCGCTGGATACGTGACGGACGTGTGGTACCTCCGATGGAGTTTATTCCCATACTGGAGCAGAATACCGATATCTGTCGTCTTGATTTTTATATGCTCGAGCAGGTATGCAAAAACATCCGAAAGAGGATTTCAGAGGGGAAGAGAGTTGTGCGAGTATCGGTGAATTTCTCACGTAAGCATCTGCTGGATCCGGATCTGCTGGAAAACATAGTCCGTATAATCGAAAAGAATAAAGTACCGTATGAGTATATAGAGATAGAGCTTACGGAGACCAATACAGAAGTGGATTTCAAAAAACTGCAGCGTCTTGTCAACGGCCTGCAGGAAGTGGGCATAAGCACGGCAGTCGATGACTTCGGTGTGGGATACTCTTCACTGAACCTGGTAAGGGAACTGCCATGGAACGTACTGAAGATAGACCGCAGTCTCCTTCCGGGTATGGAAAATGAGAGAAAGAAATTATCCACGATAGTGTTCGGACATATCGTTTCCCTTGCAAATGCCATGGGTATAGAATGTATAACCGAAGGTGTGGAAACAGCAGAACAGGTAGAATTGTTAAAGGAATACGGCTGTCCGTATGCCCAGGGTTTCTATTATGACAAACCCCTGCCGTATGAGGAATACGAGAAAAAGCTGGACATTGGTAAATATTGAGAAATATGGGATTTGGGGAGCTGCAAAAAGCTCCCCTTATTTTTTTGAAAACATTATTGACAAAATGAAAGCACAATGATATCATAATGATATCACAAAGAAGCACGAACCGTCAGGATCGTGTAAAACCCAAGGATGCAGAGCATCCTGCCAACTTAAGGAGGTAACTCTATGAAAACTAATGTACAGGAAAAGATCATGAATGGTCACAAGATCGGAGGATTGATGCTGTTCCTTTCAATCGCGCTTTATATAGCAGCAGTTCCCGTCTGTATGTATGCAGCAGCAATGGATAACGGTCTCCTCATCGCATTATGTGTCCTCTGGTTCTGCTGCGGCTGGCTCGTATGGTGCGGCTTAAAGATATTGAAACCCAATGAGGCACTTGTACTCACACTGTTCGGTAAGTATGTAGGTACACTTAAGGGCGACGGTTTCTTCTGGGTCAATCCTTTCTGCAGCGCATTCAACCCGGCAGCAGGCACCAAGCTCGGACAGAGCGGCGACGTGGCAATGAACAATACCAACCTGGTGACATTGACCACAGGCGGAACCACAGTATCAGCCGATGCTTACAACAAGAAGATCTCACTTAAGGTGATGACTCTTTCCAACAGCCGCCAGAAAGTCAATGACGTGCTCGGTAATCCGGTAGAGGTAGCTGTAGCTGTTATGTGGAGAGTACGCGATACTGCCAAGGCCGTATTCGAAGTGGACAACTTCAAAGAGTACCTGTCACTGCAGGTTGATACCGCAGTACGTAACGTGGTAAAGCTTTATCCTTACGATACGACAGAAAACGTTGATACCACAGGCGACGGCATAGCTGATGACGGTTCCTTAAGAGGATCGACCGAAGTAGTCGTAAACCGCATAAAGGATGAGATCCAGAGCAAGGTTGTTGATGCAGGTCTTGAGATAGTTGATGCAAGGATCACTTATCTGGCATACGCTCCCGAGATCGCAGCAGCAATGCTTCAGAGACAGCAGGCATCCGCAGTAGTAGATGCAAGAAAGCTCATCGTAGACGGCGCCGTAGGCATGGTGGAGCTGGCTCTTGAAAGACTCAGCGAGAAGAACACCGTAGAACTTGATGAGGAACGTAAGGCTGCAATGGTTTCCAATCTGCTGGTAGTACTTTGCGGTAACCATGATGCACAGCCGGTCGTTAACTCAGGGAGTCTCTATTGATGGCCGAGAAGAAACAAGTACCCCTGCGCTTGTCAGAAAAACTGTATAACGCGATAGCTGCCTGGGCAGAGGACGACTTCCGATCCGTTAACGGACAGATCGAATATCTTTTGACAGAGTGTGTAAAGCAACGGAAGAAAGACGGGAAGTATGTAGGTCAGGATATCGACGAAGAACCGGAATTTAATATTTAATAATAAAGACAGCGGGTCGTAACTGACCCGCTGTTTAATGTTTCGTTTTACTCTATTTCAGTATTTACCTATATCAAGTCGTTTCTCAAATTCTTCCAGTGGCAGAGGCTTGTCATAGAAGAAGCCCTGGGCGAAAGGACAGTCATTGGATCTTAACAGTTCTATCTGCTCGGCTGTTTCCACGCCTTCGGTGATGCATTCAATGCCCATATCTTTGGCAAGAGCAGCGATATGCGAGAAGACCAGAGTGGACATCTTTTTGTTTTCATTTTCTCCGGGCAGCAGACTGCGATCGATCTTGATCACCTTCCAGGGCAGTTCTCTGACCAGTCTTAATGAGGAATAACCGGTGCCGAAATCATCTACGGCAGTGCTTATTCCTATTTCCTGCAGGCCGTCCACGAGACGCTGCATCTTCTTGAAATCCGCTTCGGTGGTGCTTTCCGTAAGCTCTATTTCGATATACTTATACGGAACCTTATTCCTGTCTATTATCCTTACAATATCCTCAAGCAGGTTCGGATTCAGCAGATGCTTGCGGGAAAGGTTAACGGAGATCCGCACTACATTTCTGCCTTCGGAAAGCCATCTGTGTATATTCTTACATACCTGTTCCAGTATATAGAAATCAAGTTTGCAGATGTCGGTATTCTGTTCCAATACAGGAATGAACTGCGCAGGCGGCACTACTTCACCGTTCTTTATCCAGCGGCACAGGGCTTCCGCGCCTATCAGCTTTCCGTTCTGTACATCCACCTTTGGCTGATAATAAGCCTGGAAATCCTGCTTTTCCAGCGCATTCTCAAAATAGCGGCGTACTCTGGAGGTGTTTTCTTTCTCTTCTACGATTTTTTTGTTAGCATATACGATCCTGCCGTCTTTTTCCAGCTTTGCTGCCTGGCAGGCCGGGAAGATCATTTCTGCTATATCTGCCGGTCTGTTAAAAACAAAATCAGGCGGAATGATGAATACTCCTGCGCAGGCCGAAACCATTACCTGATCGTTCCCACTGTACTTTACGGGTAGTCCGTTCATTGCCTTTTTCATGGGTTCCAGGAGTTCAGCGGAAAAGATCGCCGCAAAGTTGTCACCGCCTACATGGCACACACAGCCCTTATCTCCGATCATTTCATTGATGGCATCAAAGTATCCGTGCATTATCTTATCGCCGGCAGCCGGTCCGAGATCGCGGTTTATGATCGAGAACTGTCTGATGTTGAACATCATTGCGATCTGGTCTTTGAAACCGCCGTTCTCATTCAACCGCTCAAGATAACGGTAATAATAGGGAAAGTTCGGATAGCCATCCATATCATGGTAGGCCAGTTGCTCTATGGCATTCTGCATTCTGTTGCGGCTTAACAGAGCCAGCATGGAACGAAGACAGAGATCCAGCCGTCTTAACTGCTTCTCGTCAAGCGGTTCGGTATCCTGAGCCATATAAGCAGTGCCTGCGATTATAGCGCCGGATTTTGATACGAGTCTTTTGTGAAGGGCTACTTTGTCAGCAGGCCCTTCATCAAAATCCCGGGTGATCTCTCCTATACCGTCTTTCTCATCTGTTGCATTTTTATAAAACTCGGTCTCGACACGGGTAAGGTGGAAATACCTTGCGGTATCACGGAGGACTATGAGCATTTTCTCACGTGAGTAATGCTCATAATCCACCATTTGATCGATCAGATTTTCAAAATGTTCCAAAAAACTCTGATCCATACCATAACTCCTTTACTTGATCTTAACTTTTATCGTTTGTTTAAGTTTGCCGCACTTGACGGTGAGCACTGCATTTTCTGTTACCTTCTTTGCAATGATGATACCGTTCTTTACGGTGACACCCTTGCTGCCGGTGATCTTCCATTTACCGTGATCGGTGGTGTTTTCGGGAGTAAGGTCTACTTCGATGGTGCCGCTTTCGCCCTTTCGCATTTCTATCGTCTTAGTATCGCCCGAACTGTTTATTTTAAGGGTACCGCTCTTTACGTTTATCTCTGTTGCAGGACTGGTAACAGTTACCTTGCAGCGCTGTACATTGACAGCTCCTGTTTCGGAGCCTGAGGTCTTTATTATGACGTATGCGGTTCCGGGAGCAATGCCTTTCAAAGATATCTTTCCGCTTCCCTTGCCCTTGTTTCCTTCAGCAGCAAGTTCGATAGCTCCAGCATTGTTTATGCTTACGATGTTTTCGTTTGTAGAACTGATCTCAACGATCTTTATTTCATTGTATTTCTTGCCGCCCTTAGGACTTACGGTGAACTTTAAATCTAACTCCTTCCTTGCGGGATCGGAAAGATTCATCGCCAGGCTCTTCTTGGTAGAAAGCGTATGACTGTTGTCTGCCTTTGATGTTGCAGCTTTATTATCCGGTGCGATCTTAACCGTCACGGTCTTTGTCAGATCTTTGGTCCTGCCGGATTCGGGATCAGTCTGCTTAACTGTTGCAGTGATCTTTACTTCCGTAGCTTCGCTTACATCCGCTGCCGTAAGCACGCCGTTCTTTACTTTCAGCTTCTTGCCGGCATTGGATTTCCAGCTGATCTTTCTCGAATCCGTGCTGTCGTAAGGAGCAAAGGATACGGACAGGAATTCGTTCTCTCCGCCGGTCATGGTTATGGGCTGAGCGGTAACGTCCTGCATGGAAGTATCCAGTATTGCTATATCTGTCGTGTAGCATACTACTTTAACCTTACATTTAACCTTCTTGTTTCCGCAGTATGCTGTGACTACAGTATCTCCGGTTCCGGTAGCATAGAAGTTACCGTCCTTGTCTACCGCTACTATGTCCTTGTTATCGGTCACATAATAGAGTGCAGGAAGATTGTCATCGCCTGCTGCAGTAGGGGTTGCCTTGTTTTCGACCTTCTGATCTTTCTGCAGAGTCAGAGAGGTCTTGGCAAACTTGATTTTCTTGATCTTGGTCGTGGTATCGGCACTCTGGGGAAGCTCTTCAAGTATCTGGTCAGCGACTTTCAGCTTCTCCTCATAGGAAACGATGACATCTTCCTTACCCATCATGAATATGGTGTTCTCGGATGTGCTTGCTATAGGTGTTGCACCTGTGAGTTCCCACTTAACAAAGTCATAGTCAGCCTTCTTTGTCCAGGAAATGTTGATCGTCTCATTTTCTTTAGCAGACTTTAATTCATTGCCTGCAGCGTCGGTTGCCTTAGCTCCGCCTATAACGCTTATGCTGTGATAAGGAGCATCGGGAGCGGGGGTAGGCTTGGTTTCTTCCTGGTCCTGTTCCTGGTTTTGGTTGTTATTATTGTTGTTATTGTTATTATTGTTATTAGGATCATTATTCGGATTGTCATTATTGTTATTTGCTTCATATTTATCTGTTATGAATCCGCTCTCCGAAGCACCGTTTTCGTTTGCATCAAATGCTGTTACAAGGTATACTTCATCTGCTTTAAGGCCGCTTAAATCACTTTCGGTAAATCTGTATTTGCCGTCAGTACCAAAATCACTTGCTGTCAGAGTGAACTCTTTGACAGGAGCTTCATTGGATCTTGCAAGTTCGTATATCCTTACGGTAATGGGCGCAACGGGCTCATAATTGAAGTTCAGGTATCCGTCCCAGACCTCAGGATAAGTGGTGCTTAAGTTTACACCAATCACGCTGGCCCAGGCCTTGGCTTCTTCAGCAGTCATTTCACGGATGGTTCCGTACATCCAGGGATGGCGGTCGTTGAAGGGACTGTTAAATGAAGCTTCCCCAATGGTGATCTGGTAATCTGCCATGCCGTTTTCATTTGCGGGAACATAAACCTTTCCCGAGGAATCCTTCATGGTTACAAGGGCGCGGCCGCTTGCGTCAAACTTGCCGTTTCCGCTTGCTTCATCAACTACATAACCGTCGCTGCCTTCTTTATGATAGGATACGGAAGTTTTTATAGAGAAATCCTTCCCTGCAAAATCAGCTGCAGGTCCGAATACCTCAAGGGCTTTCTTTCTGCTGTTGTAATAAACATAAAGCAGCTCATAGGGATCGATATCCTTGAGTTTGTACGCTTCTACAGTTTTGCCTCCGTATATTTCATCTCTGCCGTCGATCCATTCATAACCATCCGCAGCTATGAACTCTATCCTGAACAGTGTGTCGTCGGATGCATTCTGTATTACGTTCCAGTTAGCTCCTTTTTTAAGAGTAAATGTGTATCCGAGCTCTTCGGCATTGTTGGAAGTAACCTCCGCACTTACGTTCGTGGTATACGAAACAGTTCCGTCAAGGCTCTTTATAACGGGATAGATCTTTGTGGCATCGATATTCTTACCATAGGTAAAGAGATAAATACTGTCACCTCTGTTATCAATGCCTGTCTGTACGCCGGCACTACGGATATAAGCCCCGTCTATTACCTGCAGCTTATCCGTGAATGTGGCAAGTACATCATCACTGTCGCCGACCGTGCTGATGACTATGTCATAATACCCGGGCTCAAGGAGGTAGTTAAGCCTGCCGCTGTATGCGTAGGTTTCATCCCAGTTATAGACATATGAAGGACTGACATAGTAACCTCTGTTTGCTGTTGCCGTAACAGTATTGCCCCAGTTTTGGAAACTCACAGTTTCGTTACTGTTATTATCATATAAGTAACAATCTTCGTCGGCATATATCGTTCCGTTTTTACGGATGGATACATTAACCTGTTCGGGTTTGGTCGGAACAAACTTATTCGGAATATACAGGGTTCCGGGTGTAACATTGCTTTCTCTCGCCAGTATTCTCTTATTCTCGATATCGTCATAATAGATATCGGCGCTTCCGCTGGCGATGACCGTATCGTCCATTTTCAGGGTAACAGTTACGCTACACCGGTTGGCAGCTCCTGTCAGTCCGCTGATATCCGGTATAAGGAAGAATTTAGGAGGATAATAATACTTGTAATCTGATTCGACATCACTGCTCCTGTAGGCTTCAACCTGCTGTGCCGCGCCTCCGTTTACTGACAGGTATACATCATAGTTTTTCTCCTCTATACCATGATCGAAAGTAAAGTAGAGCTGCTTACTGTCGCCGGAGGTATACTGTCTGCTGTCAATATTAAGCGCCAGGGTATCCTGATATTCTTCATTGCTTAAAAGGTTATGGGCAAGGTAGACCCGTGCATATTGGTATTTCTGTTTAAAGCCGTTCGGAAGGCTTGTGATATTGTTTCCTCTAAGGTCTACGTATTCCAGTTTGTTAAGACTCATCAGAGGAGAAATATCACTGACATCCTGATTAAGAAGTACTAATCTTTCAAGGTTAGGGAACCATACAGGAAGGTCGGAAATATCATCAAGTCCGAGAATCCCGTAGGATCTGCGGTCTATTTCAAGAACATTGCATCCCTCCAGCAGGCCCCTGGTCAGTGTATTGCCCCGAAGGAAAGTGTTAGAGCTCAGGTAATCATAGAGTTTCTGACTGTTGAAATCCGTTGATTTAAGTTCGTCGTCCGCAAGAGTAGTGATCTCGTTAGGAAGGGTATCTGTTCCGGAAGACCACAGTATGGTATTGCTGTGTGCGATACTGATTTCTCCATACCATTCATAAGTCGTTTCCGGCTCAAGACCGGTGAACATGTATGTGTAGCTTCCGTTATCTTCTTTTTCAAAAAGGATATTGTCTCTGTTGTCTGTCCAGCCCTCAGTTCCTTTTTCTCTGATACTGATCTCAGCCCATATTACATCAGGATCGTAAAAAGGATCTAATGTTGCAGTAAATGTAAGATTTCCGGAGCCGGCGGTCATATCGGCGGTCACGTATTCAGGTTCAAAATCCCGTACTTTACGTGCTATATCGACACGGTTTGAAAGCCGCAGGGCGTTGTTACCGCTTAAAAGTACAGCTACTGCTTCGATAGTATTGCAGGAAGTACTTATGGTATCTTCGAAATACAGATCTTCTTTATCTGCATCTCTTACATAGGTGGTATCATCTGTGAGGATATAAATGGAATAAATATCTTCATCTTCGGCCAGTACGGTCGGATCAAGATTTAAGCTTATATCTTCATAACCGTATCCCCAGGCAGGTACATCTGTACCTGTGATATAATCGGATGTTTCTACACAGGTAAAGCTCTGGGGCTGGGAAACAAAGTGATAAGATGAGATATTGTTTTCTCCATCTTCCTCGGCAACTACTATACGGAATATATATTCTCCTGCTGTAAGTCCGGTAAGAAATACGCCCGAGAGAGAATTCAGGTGGTCAAACATTCCTTTATATGAATATATGCCGGCTTCTGTTACAGTTGCTCCCGTAACATAGGCATTATCACGAAAGAATGTAGGCTCGCTAGCTGCTTTTGCATATAACACTCCGACATATGCCGGGTGAGCAGGAGTATTGTCAACAAACGGCGAAACCCTGTAAGTTATAAATGCTTCATCGCTTCCGGCAGCGACGGTCAGCTCCTGATCTATATAGTCTGAATATTTATCGCTGTCTACCACGTAGGGAACAATATTCCCTTTCTCTTCACTCACAACCACCTCATCCGTTTCCTCTCCGGCGTTGGCGTATAAGCTGTAGTTGCCGAAGATCTGGGTGAAGAGGAGTATTGCAGTGAGAGCCATTGCAAGGTATCTTCTTCTTAAACTGTTTTTCATGATCTTGCTCCTTTCTTGATGTGTATATTTAAGCCGGAGGCGTTCTCCGGAATTTCTCCTTAAGCGGGCCGAGAAAATATAATACTACAGCATCAATTATACTTCAAAAAAGCCTTTTTTACAAGGAAAATACAGTCCCTCTTGACCAAAAAGTATAAAAAGTATAAAAATGTATAAAAGAAAATAAAAAGTATATAGAGTATAAAAAGCTGAAAAACAGCTGGGGAACTTATGATACAGTGGCTCAAAAAACAGATATCTTCAAGGAAGACCCTTGATTCCAAAATGTATATCATAGTCCTGATAATAGGGACTTTCACTAATCTGGCTTCATTCATCATCACCTGCGTGGAAAGACTGGATCCGGCTGCGATCATCAGCACCTTCCTGTGTTTTGTTGCCATGGGAGTGTTCTGGTATCTTTCGGTGGCGAAGGATATGGAGCGTTATCTGCACCTGCCCATGATGATCATAATCATATTTATTCTGCTGCCTATGGCCTGGTTCTTCTGCGGTGGCATCAGGAGCGGCATGGTCTTTTATTTCCTGGGCTGTCTTTTTCTGGTAGTTCCCTGCCTTGAGGAAGGTAAAAAGAGGGTGATAATGTATCTGGTATCATTGCTTTGGCTTTCAGGGATCATTGTTTTTTCGGCATTTTTCCGTCCTGATCTGGTCACACCTCTTTCTGACAGGGAATGGTATCTGGACGTGCTGGTATCCATGGCACTTGTATCTGCCGGAATCTACTTCATTACCTCGCTCATCGTGAATGCCTATGAGACTGAGAGAAAGAGCAAGGAAGCCCTGCTTGAAAAGATGGAGAAACTGGCAAAGGTGGATCCGCTGACAGGTCTGTACAACAGGCGCGAGATGTTTGTGCTGTTGGAAGAGAAAACGGAAATAAACGACGGGAAGCATTATCTGATAATGCTGGATATAGATTTCTTCAAAAAGATCAATGACACCTACGGGCATCTCTTCGGAGATATTGCTTTAAGTACCGTTGCATCGGCGCTGAACGGTAATACCCGTAAAGAAAAAGGCGAATTCGCTGCCAGATACGGCGGGGAGGAATTCGTAGCCTTGTTTGTCTGCGAGGATGCTGCCGAAGCTGAAAGCAGGGCTGAAGCTGTACGCTCTCAGATCTTTGAACATGAATATGAAGAAAATCCCGGTCTGCACATCTCTGTAAGCGGCGGCATGGTCCGCATAAAAGACTATGCTGACCTGACCGCAGCTCTTTCCGCAGCGGATTCTCTGCTGTATAAAGCAAAACAGAGCGGGAAAAACAGAATTTGTCAGTGAAGGAAAAAGTGAAGGAGGAGCTCAATGAAAAGAAAAGGAATGGTAAAGAGAACGATCGCCATGCTCTGTACTTTGAACCTGCTTGCGGGCAGTATGCTTCAGTATGGCGGAATGGATAATTCTGTAAACAGGGTATATGCGTCGGAGGAGGATGAGCCGGAGGAAGACGGTATCCTTGAGGCTCAGGATGAGCCGGAGGTAATTTCGGAGAATGCGGCAGCAGTACTCAGCAAGGAACAGTTGGAGAAATTCTATAAATATGATGAAGACAAGAATGATCCCGACGGAGTGAAAATATCTCTGACGGATGATTTTAGGAATGCACTGAACACTTCCGGTGGCAGTTTTACGGCCGGGGATTATACCTGGAAGGAAGGTGATCCGGTACCGGATCCCGGCGTTGAATATGTGACTGCCGATAAGACTTATAAGATTACGGATATCTCCCGTCTGTTTGAGAATCTGGATAAACTGAAGATACTGGATATGTCCGCCTGGGATAGCAGTCTGGAGCGTCCTTACAGAAATATGAGCGGAATGTTTAGGGAATGTCCTTTTCTTACGGAGCTTAAACATTTCTCGCTGAATACTCCTGAATGTACGACGATGGCCTCTATGTTTTACGGTTGTTCATCCTTAAAGGAGTGCACGGCAGGTCTGACAACCGGATCCGTGACGAGCATGGCGGGCATGTTCAGATACTGCAGCAAGCTCGAGACCATTCCTTACCTGCCTTATTGTGATACCTCCTCACTTGAAAATATGAATTACATGTTTAGCAACTGTAGTTCCTTAAAGCTGCTCAATCTGGAAAACTTCGGTATCGGTAAAGTCAGAGAGATGTTCGGGGCTTTCAATGGCTGTTCTTCCCTTAAAAAGCTCAATCTGTCTTCCTTCGATTTTTCCTGGATCAATCCCGCCAGCGGTAGCAGCTCCGTCGGTACCAGTGACCTTTTTCTTAGAGAAAGGAGAAACGTTCTTCAGGTCTATGTCCGTGATGAGGAAGCCATTTCTGTCATCACAGACGCTGAATATGATACCGAATATGATGCGGACACCATGGAATTGATCGTATTTGATCTGAATGCGCTTGATGATGATTTCCTTGAGAGTGTGTATGAGTATAAACCTCTGGATGACGGGACGTATCAGCTTGTTCTTCGTCAATCCCTCAAGGATATACTGGACTGGAATACATCGGTGACTACACAGTTATTCACCATAAAAGCGGGTACGCCCCTCCCCAATCCGGATTCGGTCAACAGTAAGTATCACGGAAAGATCAGCAGCTATGCGAATCTCTTCGACGGATTAAAGAATGCGGAGGTTATTGATATCTCACTTTTTGACGGGAAGAACATAAAGGATATGAGCAGGATGTTCGCATTGTGTAGTAAGCTGCGGACCCTGAAAATGCGGGCTTTACAGCCACAGTCGGGCGTAAAGATGGACGAAATGTTCTATAAGACCGGCTGCGGTATATACATAAGCGGCAGCGGCAGACGTCAGCATGAGAATGATGCCGAAGCCTGGGTGCATGATGCGGATGTGATCGAGCTTATTAAGGATCCGGAGAAGAAGACCTATTGGGAAGAAGATAAGATCAAGCTTAAGGTCAGATGGAAGGTGATCCTGGATAAATGCGGGAAAGGAAATGAACTGATCCAGGAGATAAACATAGCAGACGGAAGTAAAATAGGCGAATGGACGGATTCTTACAGCGGCTATAGATTGGTGGGCTGGTACAGGGACAAAGAATATACACAGCCATTTGATACGGTAACAACGCCGATCCACAGTGATATCACGCTGTATGCCAAGTGGGAGTATGATCTTTCGCTGACAGAGGGTGAGCTTGAGGCGTTCTATGATTACAGCTCGAACGGTGACGGACTAAGTATCAAACTGAACGAAGAATTTAAGGCTGTCCTTAATACTGAGGAGGGAACCTATTCCGTAAAAAGGGAAGATAACAGCGGTTATTATGTGTGGCATACAGGAGATCCCCTGCCCAATCCCGGACTCACTCACAGGGTTGGAGGGAATGAGCTTCCCGTAACCAGCTACTACGCTCTGTTCCTGTATTGTAATGCGCGTATCCTTGACTTAAGCACCTGGGAGACGGGCAATGTCACGAATATGTCCAAGATGTTCGAACGTTGTTATTATATCAAAAAACTGGATGTGAGTTCCTTTGATACTTCCAATGTCACGAATATGAATGATATGTTTGTCTATTTCGCCGGTACTTTCGGCTTCGGTGCACTTGATCTGGGACATTTTGATGTATCCAATGTAACGGACATGGAAGACATGTTCGAATTTGCCAAAATCAGGAGCCTTAATATTGACAGCTGGAACACGCCGCTGGTCAGGGATATGTCCGGTATGTTCTGGTGTTTAGGAACGGATGAAATCTACATGAGAAAGCTGGAGATCCCGGAAGGCTGCGATTATGAAAATTTTTTCCATAACAATGCATCGGCAGCGGACACGGAAGTATATGTCTATCTGAAGAATGCCAAAATGAGGAATCTTTTCTTAAACCGGACGGATGAATACGGAAAGGCGAAGCTTCATTTTGTAGTGGACGAGGATCCTGAGGAATTTTCCGATTCCGTCCTGGAAAAGTTTTACGTTTATGACACTTATGAGGTGAAGTATTATAAAGTATCCCTTACGAATGAATTTAAGCAGCAGCTGGATAAGGCGGACGGCGAAATGGTAATGCCCGGCGGGATCTATGTCTGGCATGCGGGAGATCCCCTGCCCAATCCGGCTCCGGAATCCTCCATCAAGTACAGAGAGAAGGTCAGGAGCTATGCGGGAATGTTCGAGGGCAGTACGGTTCAGGATCTGAATCTGTCCATGTTCAATACGAATGATATAACGAATTACAGGGAGATGTTCAAAAACTGCAGTAATATCAAAAAGCTTGTGCTGGGTGATTTCCGGATCGATGCAGATGATGATACTGAGGATATGCTGCTTGGAACCTGCGCTTCCAATACGGGAACTCCCGTGACAGGCAGCGTTGATGATGCGGCTGTGGCCGGAATATTGAACGATGTGGACAAGACAGGGATCGATACGGCGAAGCTCAGTTTTAAGAATCAGTATATCGTACATTTTACTGCCGGCGGAGGGAGTGGTGAGATGTCGGATGTGATCGTGGAGCCCGGCAACACTGTTGTTCTGCCGGAGTGCGGCTTTACTCCTCCGGAGAATGTTTTATTTGACAAGTGGGACAAGGGTAAGCCCGGAGATGAGATCACGCCTGACGGATCCTGTATTGTGAAGGCTTTGTGGCGTTGTGTTCATGTGGCAGTTCATACGGAAGCAAAGGATCCCGACTGCACTACGAAAGGAAATATCGAATACTGGAGATGCAAGCGTTGCGGCCTGCTTTTTGATGATGAGGACTGTACCCATGAGATCCGGCCGGAAGATACGAAGATAGAGGAGCTGGGACACGACTGGAGTGATTGGGAGACAGTGATCGAGGCAGACAGCGAGCATGACGGACTGGAAGAACGCGTATGCCGCCGTCATGAGAGTCATAAGGAACAAAGGGTAGTTTCGGGGTATGGACCGAAGACGGATATCTCGGAGGCAGTGATAAGCCTTACACCTGCTGACAGCTTTATATACGACGGAGGAACGCATACCGTTGAGCTTAAGCTTGCAGGACTTGTATTGGATACGGATTATACAGTGGACGCAGGCAGTGTGTTTACGGCAAAGGAGATAGGGACTTATACCATAAGCATAAGCGGCAAGGGAAGCTACAAGGGTAATACCACGATCACGTGGAAGATAGGAAAGAATATAGAGGAAGAGGATTACACTAAGCCTGAGGCGATCACCGGTCTTGTTTATAACACAGAAGCGCAGGTACTTGTAAAGGCCGGAGCCTCCGAAAAGGGACGCATGGTATATACCCTGGGTGATAAGGATCTGCCGGGCGGGCAATACAGTGAGGAGCTGCCTGTGGCTACGGATGCCGGAACCTGGTGGGTGTGGTATAAGATCATCGGAGACGGGGAATATATAAACAGCACTGCCGAGGTTGTCAGCGTGAGTATAGCGAAGGCCGTGCCTGAGCTTGAAAACGTGCCTGCAGATGTATGCAGACTCACTTATACAGGAAAAGAGCAGCCTATGCTCAGTCAGGCCATTACCGCGCCTGCAGGCTGTGTCGTAAAGTACAGCCTTGACGGGAAAACTTATTCCACCGAGATCCCGAAGGTGAAAGAATGCGGTGAATACATACTTTATTACAAGGTTGAGGGTACGTCCAATTACGAGGATATAGAAGCAGGTAAGATTAAGGTTGAGGTAACGCGCAGTATCTCTGCGCTGGATCCGGTTCCGGCGGATCCGGCTGCGGCTACTGAGCTTTATCTGGTGGCAGGGCAGAAATTCAGCATGCCGACAGGCAGCGGAAGCTGGACTCTTACAGATAAGAAGCAGAAGAAATTCCTGACCGTGAGTAAAACGGGAGCCGTTAAGGCGAAAAAGCTAACTGAGAGTCCCGTGATCATAACCAACGGAAAGCACAGTATCAGCGTAAACATCTGTAAGCCCACGATCGATAAGCAGAGTTCAACTAAGAAGCTTGAGGCGGGAAGGACCGGTGTTGTCATTCTTAAGGGTTGTGACAGTCATCTCCCTGTATATTGGTACAGCGCAAAACCGGATGTGGTCACCGTGGATCAGAAAGGCAATGTGACCGCAGTTTCAAAAGGTTCTTCGAAGATCAGCGCCTATGTAAACGGGAAGGCTTACAGCTGTACCGTAAGCGTAAGAGAGACAGGTGTTGCTAAGAAAAGAACACTGCATATGAATGTGGGAGATAAGAAGACTCTGAATGTTAAGGGAGTCAGGGCATGGATCAGTGATAAGCCGGAGATCGCAGCGACGGATAAAAAGAAGATAAAGGCGAACAGCTATGGTGAAGCCGTATTGAGCGCTGATGCAGGCAGTGATGCGAAAACAACGGATTACAGAGTAGAGCTTACGGTGGAAGACATCGGACTTAAAGCTGTGTCAGCTGCCGGTCCTCTCAAGAAGGGCAAAGGGGCTGACAAATATACCCTGGAGCTGACAGTAGGCCAGAAGCTGCCCCTGGAATTCGTATATGTTAAGCAGCCGCTTCTCTTTAACAGCAGCAAGCCGGACATAGTCTTTGCAGATGAGTATGGTCTTATCGAGGCAAGATCCGCAGGCAAGGGCAGGATCACGACGAAGATAAACGGCAGGACAGTGACTGTAAATGTTACAATAAAAGCACCGTAAAGCTGAATTATTCAGTCAGAATAATTATTGACAACGCATGAGAGGATACATTAAAATATAGATAATTTTGGGTTTACATAATTTAGGAGACGTTATGTAGGCCTGTTTACCAGTGGATAGGGAGAATACTACTAAAGGAGGACGCAATGAAGAGAAGAAACAGATGGTTGTCAATGCTGCTCACGCTTACCATGATGACATCGCAGCTGCCGGTATCTCCGGTGATCGCTGCCGGTGACGAAGGTAATTACGAAGTAAGCATTGAAGAGATCGAAGACGAAGACAGTGAAGAGGAAGTAACAGTTCCGGAGACAGCAGAGGAAGTGACTGTCGAGGAAGAGATCGGGGAGAAAATCCCGGTAGCGGAAGCTGCAAACGGCGCAGCTGCCGAAGAAGAGGTAGTGGAAGTGTACGAAGAGGATGTGACCGATCCGGAAGCCGCTTCCTATGTGCCTTTCAGGGTAACGGCAATAGCAGCGGATGCTGAAGAAGCAGAAAGCGTAGCAGCTGCTTACAACGCAACGGTGGAATCCTTTGAGAACGGCATAGTGTTCATAGATCTTAACGGCAGCGGATATACCGTGGCGACCGCTATGGATGCATATTATGAGTCAAACGGCAGTCTTCCGGAGATAGAGCCGGACTACATCGCCGAGAGTTCACTCACAGTCGAGGATATTACGGCTGAAGAATCCCAGTACGCAGAGGGTAATGATTACATTCCCACCCATTCGGACTGGATCAACATGTACAGCAGACTGACCAATGCGGATCCGGCGCTGAATCCTTCATACTCAACATATCAGTGGTATCACGATATGATAGGTTCCTATGAAGCCTGGGGCATGTCGGAAGGAAATCCCGATATAGTAACGGCTGTCATTGCCGACGGTACCAAGACTGCTCACGAAGATCTGACCGGCAGCAAGCGCATAGGTTATATAAAGGATCAGAAGGAAAGCTTTGATAACGGTACCGCTCTTGCGGGTATCGTGGGTTCACCCAAGAATAACGGCAAAGGCGGAGCCGGCGTAGCGCCGGGTACACAGGTTTACAGCTTTGACCTGAATGATAAGACAGGCGTGATCACAGCAGCCAATCTGGCAAACGCCATTCTTTCCATAGCCAATCTGCAGATAACCAGCACTACGGGCGGTGTGTACAAGTTCAAGAAACTGGCTGACAAGCCCAAGGCCCAGATAGTGCTCATTGATGCGCAGTTCCATGCATCGACGACCAAACTGAGGAACGTCATAAAGGCAGCTCACGATTCGATGAACATTACCTTCGTGGCTCCTGCAGGCGACTATGATTCTGAAGTACAGAGCTTCCCTGCAGTATACGACCAGGTAATAGCCGTTGCAGCCGTTGATTCCAACGGAGAGAAGACCGCGCGTTCATCCTTCGGTTCATGGGTGGATATAGCAGCTCCCGGATATCAGATATATGCTCCTTCGGGACGTGGCTCCGCCAGCGCTAACTTAAGCGAGTATAAATTCGTAACGGGTACTTCTGCGGCAGCAGCCGTGGTTGCAGGCGCCTGCGCGCTTTACATGAGTACTGAGGGCTGGGTAAAGCCCGATGTGGTAAAGACAGCGATAACAGATACCGCAAAGCCCATAAAGACTGTCAGTGAAAACGGTGTAGGCGTTACTCCCGGCAAGGGCATCATCTATATACCCGATATGCTCGGCGGCAGCGAACTTGCCCCCCGTATCAGGGTTTATGAGAATAAGACCACGGAGTTCGTATGGAAAACAGTAAACCCTGCAGATAAGACTCCGGAGGTGGATGCGCCTTCTACGAGCTATATCAGATTTGACGCCCTTAAGAAGACTACCGATAAGGACGGCAAGGTAAAATATGAAAAAGAAGTAAAGAATATAAATCTTACATATATCTATACCATAGACGGCAGCGAACCCGAAGTGGTAGAGAAGAACGACAGTTTATTTACAGGTGCCAAGACCTATATCGCATACAATGGTGAGCTTTCCTTTGATGACATCATTGACAAGTCGGTAAGAGGCAACCAGAAGATCAACCTGAAGGTCAAGTGTGTGACCAACAAGGGCAAAGCAAGCAAGACCGTATCTTTAAGGATATATACGGTTTATGATTCAAAGGACATTATCAGCGTCAACGTGATCAATGCTCCTTCCACCCTGGTTGCAGGCAAGAAGGTAACGCTGAAAGCTGAAGTCTACTATCTTGATGAGAACGGAAATTATACCCTTCACAGGAACCAGAAGGTAAGATGGTCACTGGCTTCTTCTTCAGCCATCGCAAAGATCGACAGTGAGAAAGGCGTGCTGAAAGCTAACAAGGGTGCCAGCGGTGAAGTAAGGGTGCTCTGCGTAGCCGATGTATCAAAGAGCTATACCGACAAGCAGGGAAGAGAAGAGTTCGTTGTTAACATCAGCAACACTGCACTTCCCGTTAAGAAGATAACTCTGAACATGAAGAAGACAGAGCTTGACTTTGATAACGGCGTATATCCCGAAGTATCGGCCAATGAGCTGAACAAGCTGCGCAAGCCGGAAATACAGGATGAGACTACCGAGCAGTATTCGGTGATATCCGTTAACAGCGCTGTCAATAAAGAAGGAACAGAGCTCAAGGATACTACGGTATTTGAATGGAAGAGTTCCAAGCCTTCGGTAGCTACGATAGAAGTGCTGCCCGGAGGAAAGAGCGTTCGCGTAACACCCAGAGGAAAGGGAACCAGCCAGATAAGCTGCAAGGCTATGGACGGTTCAAACAAGACCATCAAGTGCAAGGTAGTCGTTAAGCATCTGGTAACCGACATGACCATAAAAGGCCAGACCAGCATACTGCGCGGCAAGAAGGCTACTTACAAGGTAACGGGTGTTTTCGGCGGTTATAACTCAAACGGAAAGAAACTGGTTCCGAACAACAAGAAGGTTTACTGGTCACTGCTGGATCTGAGCGGAAAGGCTCTTAACATAAACGGTGTGACCATTAACGAGACCAGCGGCAAGCTGAAAGTGGAATCATATGCCGACATAAAGGCGGATACCGAGATATACGTAGCTGCAACAACAAGAGACCGCGGCCACTTAAATCAGCTGTATAAAGTAAAACTGATGGGTGCCGGAGCTTCCAAGGCGACTGCAGTGGCAGTAAGATTTGACGAAGAAACGGTATGGGTTCCCAATTATTTCGTACCTACCTATAAGAAGAACACAAAGGATCTGAAAGCTATAAAGATGCACAGCAATTACGCGACGGCGGGAACTACGGTAGCAAGCGAAGTAGTTCTTCAGGGCTTCGTAAGCAACGGATCAACACCCATATGGACATCAAGTGACAGTACAGTGGTAGGCGTATTCGCAATGAGCGAGAACAAAGCTTTCCTGATCGGCCGCAAGGCAGGAACCGCTACGGTTACCTGTGATGCAGGCGATGGTTCGGGCAAGAAAGCCAAGGTACAGGTACAGGTTATAATACCTGCTTCGAACATAAGGATCATAGATAAGAAGCTGGATGTATATGAGAACGGCGGAGATATAGGATATTCCTATCTGGCAAAGGGCGGCAGCACTACGCTTAAGGCTAATCTGGGCGCAGTATACGGAACGCCTACGATAAGCAAGGTCGGCTGGGAAATGGAGATCGTCGCCTTCAAGAGGACTAAGGCAGAGGACGGATACCGCATCAAGACCTTCGATCTCTCAAAGACCCAGCAGGAAGATCTGAAGAACAAGCTGTACAAGATAGATGCCAACGGTGTAGTGACAGTTGTGGCTAAGAAGACCTTTGACAGCAAGTCCGCTATGTACGGTTATTACAAGGATTTCGGGGCAGAAGGCTTTGCCGCAAGGATATATGCAACGACCAAGGACGGTACTGAGACCGTAGCAGGCAGGCTTATAGTTGCGGTAGATCCTCTCGAAGATTTCAGGATCTACAACAACAGTCCGGATAAGGCTATCGAATCATACACGTTGCTTACTTCCAACGGTCTGTCAGCGGGTATGCCCATAAATTACAAAATGGGTGAGGACCGCGAGCTGACTTCCTTTACCGCAAGAAGTACGGATCCGAAGGTACTTAACGGTTATGTGGAGATCACGACCAAGGGCAACGAGCAGAAGGCAAACCTGAATTTCGTGGTGGCTTCGGAATTCGCAAATGACAAGACCAAGAAGGAAGCGACAGTAGAACTGATCGTAACGCCCAATGACGGATCCAGCAAACAGGCTAAGCTGAAAGTAACAGTCAAGAAACAGTGATCGGAGGTCCGGGCTGATGCCTGCAAAACAATCAAATAAAAAAATGCTCCCACCCTCGGAAGTGATAAACATCCGGGGGGCCAGGGAGCACAACTTAAAGGGTGTGGACCTGATAATACCCAGAAACAAGTTCGTAGTTTTTACAGGACTTTCGGGATCGGGAAAATCCTCACTGGCATTCGATACGATATATGCAGAAGGACAGCGGCGATACATGGAGTCGCTGTCTTCTTATGCCCGCCAGTTTTTGGGACAGATGGAAAAACCGAACGTGGAGAAGATCGAAGGCCTCTCACCTGCCATATCCATAGACCAGAAATCCACGAATAAAAATCCACGTTCTACCGTAGGCACGGTGACGGAGATATATGATTATTTCCGTCTGCTTTATGCCAGATGCGGTATCCCCCATTGTCCCGAATGCGGAAGGCCCATCATGCGTCAGACCGTGGACCAGATGGTGGATCAGGTGATGAGCCTGCCTGAGGGTACCAGGATACAGCTGATGGCTCCGGTAGTCAGAGGCAAGAAAGGCCGTCATGAAAAGGTCATCGAGCGCATGAAGAAGAGCGGTTATGTGCGCGCGGAGATAGACGGGGCAGTCTATGATCTGGATGAGGACATCGTCCTTGATAAGAATGTAAAACATACGATAGAGATAATAGTCGACAGACTGGTGGTGAAGCCCGGTATAGAAAAGAGACTTACTGATTCTGCCGAGACGGTGCTGGATATTACCGACGGTCTGTTTGTCGTAGACGTGATAGACGGAGAGAGGATGAACTTCTCCCAGAGCTTTTCCTGTCCGGACTGCGGTATCAGCATAGATGAGATAGAGCCCAGGAGCTTTTCTTTCAACAATCCTTTCGGAGCCTGTCCTGCCTGCGCAGGTCTGGGCATCAAGATGGAATTCACCGAGAGTTCGATGATACCCGATCCGACCAGATCTATCAATGAAGGCTGTATAGCAGTGATAGGCTGGATGAGCGCCGGTACAGAGGGCAGTTTCACCAATGCGCTCTTACAGGCGCTGGTAAAGAAGTTTCATTTTTCTCTGGACACGCCCTGGGCGGATCTGGATGAAAACATAAGGGATATACTGATCAACGGCACCGACATAGAAGTGGATGTGCACTACCAGGGCCAGCGTGGTTACGGCGTGTATCCCATAGCCTTTGAAGGCCTGATAAAGAATGTGGAGCGCCGATACAGGGAGACGGGCTCGGAGATGAGCCGCGCCGAGTATGAGAAGTTCATGAGCATCACTGCCTGCGATGAATGCAAGGGCATGAGGCTTAAGAAAGAATCCCTGGC
>JAEEIK010000043.1 GCA_016281335.1 Lachnospiraceae bacterium
GAAAGTAAAACAGGAAAGAGGAGCCACACGGGAAGCGGTACTTTTTAATATGGAGACAAATCCGATGCCGTATTATCCGCTGGATCACGACTTCGGCGGTTATGTCGGAGAACAGAAAAATATTCTGTTTACGGAGATCGGGATCACGTTCCCCGGCGGGATGAATCCGATCGACCGGGATGGCGTATCGTATCCGGCTAGCGGTAAAATGAAACTGAATAAAAATATTCTTGCGGTTCCGAAGATGCTCAGACGCGTAAACAATATCGAAAACAATATGACATGCGCACAGCAATCCTTAAAGGAATGCCGCACGGAATATGAAAGAGAAAGTGAAAAGGAATATACGAATGCGAAGGATATCGGAAAAGCGCTGCGGCGGATGCATGATCTGATCGGCCGGACGGCGTATGACCGATTCTTGTATGCCTTGTTTCCGAATGCACTGGAAAGTAAAAAGGTGACGGCTGTACTTAAGAAGGTGGACCCGCAGCGGAATGCCTATGATATCCTGGAAGGTCTGGGCTATGTGACGGCGGATATGAACCGTGAGATGAAACAGCTGTGTGAGTGGATCGCTCCGGATGCAGCTATGACGGAATGTGTGATGCAAAAAGATTACCGCACGATCTCGGAACGCTATCCGGAGCTGGGGAAAAAGTTTACGGAGTTTCTGAAAAAATACGGGAGCAAATCGGATTTTAACTGCTATTGTTTTGCGGCGGAAACCTGGAGAGAAAATCCGGACCGGTTTGTGAATACGCTGCGTCCGATGCTCAAGGACGGCGGACGCAGTGTGGCAACGAAGGAGAAAGGGGAAACACGCTATAGGGAATTGATGCAGCGTGTACAGCAGAGATTGCCGGAAAAGAAATTTGCCGATTTCAAACGCCGGGTAAAAGGGCTGCGCTTTTATCACTATATCCGTGAAGCGTCACAGTATCTGTGGGAATCGGAGTTTGCTTATTGCAGAAAGCTGCTCCGCGATCTGAGTGCGGTCTGCGGGATCGCCTATGGGGATCTGCTGTATCTGTTTGCAGAGGAACTGTATGATGCGTGTGAAAACGGATTTGACAAGGCGAAGGAACTGATCGCGGCAAGAAAAGAGAAGAGACCATTCGCGGAAGCATACTGGGACAAGTGCATGAAGGATGCCCTGGCGGGGGAGGATGATACGATCCGGGGTGTCGGCGCATCAAACGGGCAGGCAAAAGGGCGTGTGTGTATTGTTCGTTCGCCGGAGGAATTTTACAAACTGGAGAAGGGAGATATCCTGGTCTGCACCTATACCGATCCGGAGTGGACACCGCTCTTTGCCCTGGCGGGGGGTGTGGTGGTGGATACCGGCGGAACGCTGTCCCACGCGGCAATCGTTGCCAGAGAGTATGGCATACCGGCAGTACTGGCGACCGGTGATGCCACACAGAAACTGAAGGATGGAGATATGGTGATCGTAAACGCCGGGGAAGGAAGCGTAACGGTGCTGGACTAGCAGTAAAAGTTGACAACTGCCATTGGAAAAATATAGTATAAAAGCAGAGCAGTTCGTAACAGAGAACGGGGGAAATTCGGAGGTAGTCGCTATGAAAACAGTTCTTGCGGGATTATTGATCCCGTTTCTCGGAACGGCCGGCGGAGCGGCATGTGTGTTCTTTCTGAAAAAGGAATTGAAGATCAGCGTACAGCGTGCATTGAGCGGCTTTGCAGCAGGAGTGATGGTTGCGGCTTCAGTCTGGAGTCTGCTGATCCCGGCGATGGAACAGTCGGAGCATATGGGACGGCTTTCCTTTGTGCCGGCATTTGTCGGGTTCTGGCTGGGAATACTGTTTCTGCTCCTTCTGGACTGCGTGATCCCGCATCTGCATGTTCATGCAGAGAAAGCAGAGGGGCCGCATTCCAAACTGCGCAGGACGACCATGATGGTGCTGGCAGTAACGCTGCATAATATCCCGGAGGGAATGGCGGTCGGTGTGGTGTACGCCGGATGGCTGGCCGGCAGCAAAACGATCACCGCCGGCGGTGCACTTGCCCTGGCGCTTGGTATTGCGATCCAGAATTTTCCGGAAGGCGCGATCGTCTCCATGCCCTTGTGCGCAGAAGGAAAGAGCAAAGGGAAAGCATTTATGAATGGAGTGCTCTCCGGTGCGGTGGAACCCATCGGTGCACTGCTTACCATCCTGGCGGCCGGTTTTATCGTACCGGCAATGCCGTATCTCTTGAGTTTTGCGGCAGGCGCAATGCTGTATGTGGTTGTGGAGGAACTGATCCCGGAGATGACGGAAGGGGAGCATTCCAATGTGGGAGTGCTCATGTTTGCCGTCGGCTTTTCCCTGATGATGGCGTTGGATGTGGCACTTGGGTAAAAACAGAAAGAGAGCAAAAAAAGTCGAGAGATAAAAAACGATGATAGCGTATTATAGGCTCACAAGGAGATGAGCAGATGGACGAACAAAGAGAAGCGGTCAGAAAAATGCAGGACTATATCCGGGAACATGTTCAGGAGGATATCACGATCGAGGATCTTGCAGAAGCAGCGGCATTTTCACCCTGGTACGCAAGACGCTTGTTCCAGAAATATCTGAATATGACGCCGGCAGTTTACATCAGGCGCCTGAAACTGTCAAAGTCCGCATTAAGACTGAGAGATGAAAAAGTGACCGTTCTGGATGTCGCCCTGGATATGGGATTCGGAAGTGTTGACGGTTACCAGAGGGCATTCCGAAGAGAATTCGGATGTAACCCGAAGGAATATTCCACAAGTCCGGTTCCTGTCTGGCTGTTTACACCTTCATTGATCGAAAACAAGTCAAGCAAAGAAAGGAATGTGAGCGACATGAGTGAAAACAAAGATATCAGAAACGTATTTATCCAGGTGATCGAGAAACCCGCAAGAAAGGTGATCATCAAAAGAGGCGTCAAGGCAAACGAATACTTCAGTTATTGTGAAGAGGTAGGCTGTGATGTATGGGGACTGCTGACGAGCATTAAGTCGATCAGCGGAGAGCCGGTATGTATGTGGCTGCCGAAGCATTTAAGAAAGCCGGTGACGAACGAGTATGTACAGGGAGTGGAAGTAGAGAGTGACTACAACGGAAGCGTACCGGAAGGCTTTGAGCTCATCGAGCTGCCTGCAGCAAAGTATCTTCTGTTCCGTGGGGAACCCTTTGCGGACGAAGATTATGAGCAGGCGATCACAGAGATCTGGCAGGCAGAAAAGAAGTATGATCCCGCTTTTATCGGATATGAGTGGGATGAGGAAAATCCCAGGATCCAGCTGGAGCCCAGAGGCAAGAGAGGATATATCGAGCTGGTGCCGGTGAAAGAAAAGAAATAAGGCAATAAATTGTAAAACAGGCAGAAAAATGGTACACTAAATAATTAGTGTACCGTTTTTTATTGAGGATTTTAACTATATGAACTTCAAATTACACTCCGAATATAAACCCACCGGCGACCAGCCGGAAGCGATAAAACAGCTTGTTGAAGGATTCAAGGCAGGCAATCAATTCCAGACTTTGCTGGGTGTTACGGGTTCAGGTAAGACTTTCACGATGGCTAATGTGATCGAGCAGCTGAACAAGCCGACACTGGTTCTTGCCCATAATAAGACTCTGGCAGGACAGCTCTATTCCGAGTTTAAAGAGTTCTTCCCTGAAAATGCGGTGGAGTATTTTGTATCCTACTACGATTATTACCAGCCGGAAGCCTATGTTCCTCAGTCGGATACATATATCGAAAAAGATTCCTCTATAAATGATGAAATAGACAGGCTGAGGCTCTCTGCTACGGCATCACTTACGGAAAGGCGTGATGTGATAGTGGTGGCATCGGTGTCCTGTATCTATGGTCTGGGTTCACCCAAAGAATTCAAGGCCATGGCAGTTTCCTTAAGAAGAGGACAGCGTATTGACAGGGATGAGGTTATAAGAGCTCTGGTGAATATCCAGTACAACCGCAACGATATGGAACTGCAGCGCTGTACTTTCAGGGTAAGGGGCGATGTTTTGGAAGTGGCTCCCTCCGTTACGTTTCACAGTACGGACTATACCGTAAGGATAGAGTTCTTCGGAGATGAGATCGACAGGATATCGGAAGTAGATGCTGTCACAGGTAAGATACTCAGGAATCCCGAGCATGTGATGCTTTTTCCGGCTTCCCATTATGTAGTGGAACCGGAAGTAATGGAAAGGGCCTGTGAGAGCATAGAGGCTGAGCTGGAAGAGAGAGTCGCGGAGTTTAAAGCCCAGGATAAACTGATAGAAGCACAGCGCATTAAAGAGCGCACGGTCTTTGATATAGAGATGCTTAAAGAAACGGGCGTGTGTTCAGGCATAGAAAACTATTCCAGACATTTCGCAGGGACAGCCCCCGGAGTGCCGCCCAAATGTCTGCTGGATTATTTCGAAGATGATTATCTGATCATCGTGGATGAATCCCATATGACCATACCACAGGTACGTGGTATGTATAATGGTGACAGGGCAAGGAAGACCACTCTGGTGGATTACGGTTTCCGCCTTCCTTCTGCTTTGGATAACAGGCCTCTCAATTTCAGCGAATTTGAATCTCATATTGACCAGATGATGTTTGTGTCTGCGACACCGGCCGAATATGAGAGCGAACATGAACTGCTGAGGACCGAGCAGATCATAAGACCTACCGGACTGCTGGATCCGGAGATAAGTGTGCGTCCTGTGGAAGGACAGATCGACGATCTGCTTGCAGAGATAAAAAAGGAAACAAAAAAGAAAAACAAAGTGATGATCACTACCCTTACAAAGCGCATGGCAGAAGACCTGACGGATTATCTGCATGACGTGGGCATAAGGGTCAAGTATCTTCATTCTGATATAGATACGCTTGAGCGAGCAGAGATAATAAGGGATTTAAGACTCGATGTCTTTGATGTGCTGGTCGGCATCAACCTTTTAAGAGAAGGTCTTGATATACCTGAAGTCACGCTGGTAGCCATACTGGATGCGGATAAGGAAGGTTTCCTGAGATCAGGAACGGCTCTGATACAGACTGTAGGACGTGCCGCGCGTAATTCCGAAGGACATGTTATAATGTATGCGGATACGATGACCGATTCCATGAAGCAGTGTATCGATGAGACAAACCGAAGACGTTCGATACAGATGAAGTATAATGAAGAGCACGGCATCACGCCTACAACGATAAAGAAGGCTGTCAGGGATGTGATAGCAATAAGCAAGTCCATAGCCGATACGGAAAGCAGGCTTGAGAAAGATCCCGAGAGCATGGACGAAAAAGAACTGAGAGAACTCATCGAAAAGACCGAGAAACAGATGAGGAAAGCCGCTGCGGACCTCAATTTCGAAGTGGCTGCGGAACTCAGGGATAAGATGATAAATCTGAAAAAGCATTTGGAGGAAAACAGCTAAGTTCATATGAAGAAGTATTTGCTGATGTCCGCCATGATCCTTTGTCTGTTCTTTCTGCTGTATCTGCCGGTATCCGCAGCTGAAGAAGATGTGACGGAAGATACGGTCGAAGAAAGTGACGACGAAGTAAAGGATCCTGTTTGGGGAGAGGGAAACACCATAGTTTTCGCCGGAAGACTGATACCGGCCAATGCTGAGAGGCTTGATCTGTCGGGAATAAACCTTATGCAATGGAATGTGGTGAAGCTTTTCCTCAACATGCCGGATCTTAAAACGGTAAAGCTTATAAACTGCGGGCTTTCAAATGACAGCTATGCCAAGCTGCAGGATGCGTTCCCGCGCATAAGGATGATCTGGGACATACAGTTATCAAGAAGAAAGATCCGCACCGATTCCGTAGGCTATTCGTCTTTCAGGGGCGGCGCCCTGGATCAGTGGATGACCGATGAAGATGCCAAATATCTTAAGTATTGTAAGGATATGGTAGCAGTTGATCTCGGACACAATCCGGTGCATGACCTGAGTTTTTTACAGTACATGCCGAATCTGAAGATACTGATCATGGTGGATAACCACGGTCTTAAGGATCTGACGAATTTAAGATATGTTCCCCAGCTTACTTATCTTGAGATATTCGTGAACTCGGTAAGTGATCTGAGCGTATTCCAAAATCTGCATCAGATGGAGGATCTGAACATCAGTTATAATCCGATCAGTTCTACCGAGTATCTTAAGGATTTTCCGAAACTTGAAAGACTGTGGATGGAAAGCACCCGTGTGCCTTATGATGATTTTCTTGAATTATGCGAGATATATCCCGACGCAACTATGGTATACTATGGTTCGGGATCCGTTGATAAGGGATGGAGAGTCGGATCGCATTACAATGCGATGCGCGCCATAGTCAAGGATAATGAAGAGAATGAGATATACTATAAAGAATATACAAGAAATTACGAAGACAGATAGGAGGGGAAGATGAAAGACGATTTTCTTGAGCTGATGAGCGGGAAAAAAGCCGACTATACCTTGGAGGAAATAGAGAAGGCCGAAAAACTTAAAAAGAAAAACGGCGGCAGCCTGACGGAGAACCTGATAAAAGTGACGGGACGCAGACCTTCGGCCGAGACTTTTTCTTTTGTCTCTTCGATGAAGGGGAATGATCCTCTCGCAGACATGAACAATATACTGCTAAAGAACAGTGAACAGCTGGACAGGGAACTGAAGGAACTGAACAAGAATATCGCAGAGGATTATGGTGTGACCAAGGAGAACCGTGACAGCTTCAAAAAACCGGAGCCCGTCCTTGAGGGTGATAATGCGATGAAGGCCTTTGACGGACTGGAGGAGGAACTGAAAAAAGAGATCTACGGTCAGGATGAATTCCTTCACAAGCTGACAATAGCATTTAAGCGTCCGTATGTAATGGTGCCCGAAGGAGTAAAGGCTCTCAACAGCATATATGTATGCGGCAGTGAAGACAGCGGAAAACATCTGGCTGTAAGCAGCATAGTAAAACTTCTGAAAGAAAGAAATGTGCTGAAAAGCGAAAAGACCGTGACAGTGGATCTCGGTATCTATACGGATGCCACAATGGAAAAGATATTCCTTCAGGATATCTACTCCGCGATAGCCGGTGACGAGCAGGTGATAGTTTTTGAAAACTTTGAAAACGCTCACCCTTCTTTCCTTATACATATCGCATCTCTTGTTACCAACGGGGAATTCATGCTGCCTGAAAGATATGTTCTGAAAGACGGACAGATGATAGGCGTGCAGAATTCGCTTGCTTCAGAAACTGTGGGCAGTATCAACGCAAAGGATAAGTATCTGGTATTCATCTCAAAAACATCCCTGACCAAGGCAGCAGGCATAATGGGCGCTCCTTTTGTGGATGCCCTCGGAGATATATGTGAGACCGGAAAGCCTGAAGAAGAAGTGATAAAGAAGATAGCCGAAAGGGAAGACGGAGAACTGATACAGCTTGCAAAAGAAAGATTCACTTATGAAATAACGATAGCGGAATCATTTACCTCTTATGCTGTAAAGTGTTCGGAAAAGCAGGCCGGAGTCAAAGGCGTGCTTGACTTCTATGCAAAGGTGACAAAGGCTCTAGCCCAGGCCAGACTGGAAGGGACTTTCGGCAGTGATGCGAAACTGACACTGGAAGCAGAAGATGAAAAGATAATCGCCATTAACGGCGAAGAGAAAACAGAACTGTTTGCGCTGCTTCCGGGAGCTTATAAGGGCGAGATAGAAAAGATACGTGAAGAGATAGATGCGATAGTTGGCCTGGAAGAGATCAAGGAATATGTGCTTGGTCTGGAAGAGTACTACAAGGTGCAGAAGCGCAGGGAAGAGGAAGGTTTAAAGACCGGTGGTGTCAGCAAGCACATGATCTTCACGGGAAGCCCCGGAACAGGAAAGACCACTATAGCAAGAATAATCAGCAAATATCTGAAAGCCATAGGCGTGCTTTCCGGCGGACAGCTGGTGGAAGTATCAAGGGCCGATCTGGTAGGAAAATATGTGGGACATACAGCTCCCCTTACCCAGAAGGTGCTGACTTCTGCGATAGGTGGCGTGCTGTTCATCGATGAGGCCTACAGTCTGTACCGCGGAAAAGATGATACTTTCGGGCTTGAAGCTATTGATACGCTGGTAAAGGGAATAGAGGACAACCGTGAAAACCTGATAGTCATACTTGCAGGTTATTCCTATGAGATGGCAGAATTCCTTACCTCGAACTCCGGCTTGAAGAGCCGTTTCCCGAACGTGATCAACTTTCCCGATTACACCGGCGAGGAACTGTTAAAAATATCAAAGAGCATAGCTTCATCAAAGGGCTATACTATCGATGAGGGAGCAGACGGACCGCTGAAAGGTTACTTTGATGCAGTGCAGGCCGTAAGGGCAGCAGATGCCGGAAACGGACGACTGGCAAGAAACATGGTGGAACAGGCCATACTCAACCAGTCAAGACGTCTTGTGGCAGAACCCGAAGCAGAGCTGTCGACGCTGCTTGTTAAGGATTTTGAACTCCCCGGATTTGAGGGTGAAGAAGAGACATCAAAAGAGGATGCGGATGTATAGTAGATTGTGCAAAACAGATGATGTAAACGGTTACATTTTGGCTTGACTTTGCAGGAAGCGGCATATAATATTTAAGGTGTATGTTTTACATACACCTTATTTTTTTCAAATAAACGGACAGGTTTTTGTCCGGTGCTCACAGGAGGATAAATGATATGGATTTAAATTTAAGGGACAGCAGCGAGTGCAGATTTGATGCGGTTTCTCTGGGAGAGATAATGCTGCGTCTTGATCCGGGCGAGGGCCGCATCAGGACGGCAAGACAGTTCACTGCCTGGGAAGGCGGCGGAGAATACAATGTTATCCGCGGACTTCACAAATGTTTCGGATTAAATACGGCTGTTATAACTTCTTTTGCAGATAACGAAGTGGGGCGTCTGATGAAGGACCTGATAGAACAGGGGGGCGTTGACACTTCGCTTATTTATTGGAAAAAGACGGACGGGATAGGACGCATCTGCAGGAACGGATTGAATTTCACGGAGAGGGGCTTCGGCATAAGAGGCGCAGTGGGCTGCTCGGACAGAGCAAATACCGCTATCTCCCAGGCAAAACCGGAAGATTTCGATTTCGATCATATCTTCGGAGAACTGGGCGTACGCTGGCTGCATACCGGAGGCATATATGCAGCATTATCGGAGCAGGCCTGCGAGACCGTGATAGAAGCCTGCAAGACCGCGAAGAAATACGGCACAGTGATCTCTTATGACCTGAATTACCGTCCTTCCATGTGGAGCGCCATAGGCGGACAGGCAAAGGCTCAGGAAGTGAACAGGGAAGTGGCAAAGTATGTCGACGTGATGATAGGAAACGAAGAAGACTTTACAGCCTGCCTCGGTTTTCAGATAGAAGGCAATGACGAGAATCTGAAAGAACTGAACCTGGACGGTTACAGAAAGATGATAGGTGAAGCTGCCAAGACCTATCCTAATTTCAAAGCCGTGGCGACCACTCTGCGTACTGTAAGGACTGCGACCGTTAATGACTGGAAAGCAATGTGCTGGGCAGACGGAGAGATATACATGTCAAAGGAGTACAACGGTCTTGAGATCATGGACAGGGTAGGCGGAGGAGATTCTTTTGCTTCAGGTCTAGTATACGGCCTCATGACTACAGGAGATGCAGAGAAGGCAGTCAATTACGGAGCAGCCCACGGAGCATTGGCAATGACTACACCCGGTGATACCTCCATGGCTTCAAAGGAAGAAGTCGAAGCCATAATGGGCGGAGCCGGTGCAAGAGTGAAGAGATAAGGAGAAAAGAATGAGCGCAAAGACAGAGGAAGTATTCAGCAGATTTGAAGAAGTAGGGATAATACCGGTTGTGGTACTTAATGATGCAAAGGATGCAGAGCCTTTAGGCAAAGCTCTGATGGAGGGCGGGCTTCCTGCTGCGGAAGTTACTTTCCGTACGGATGCTGCGGAAGAGTCCATCAGGATCATGGCTGCAAAGTTTCCGGAAATGCTGGTAGGCGCAGGTACGGTGCTGACTACCGAACAGGTGGATCGTGCAGTCAATGCAGGCGCCAAGTTTATAGTGGCTCCCGGCTTTGATGAAGAGATAGTGCAGTACTGTCTTGACAGGGATATACCCGTATGTCCCGGAACACAGACAGCTACTGAAATGACAAAAGCACTTAAGATGGGACTTACACACGTAAAGTTTTTCCCTGCGGAGAATGCAGGAGGGCTGAAGATGATCAAGGCCATAGGAGCAGCGCTTACTAAGCTCAGATTCATGCCTACCGGCGGTATCAGTGCGGATAATGTCCTGGATTATCTTAAGGATGATAAGATCTTCTGCTGCGGCGGATCATGGATGGTAAAAGGTGACATGATCAGGGCAGGGAAATTTGACGAGATAAAAGAAAAAGTGAAAGAAGCAGCAGAGCTCAGGAAAAAAGCATGAAAAGAAAGTTTTTAAGGAAGATCATAAGTCTGTGCCTCGGCTTATCAATACCCGCAGCATCTGCAGCGGAGTTTATGGGAGCTGCGATATATGCGGAAGCTTCGGCAGATTACAGCGTCATCTTTGATGCGGCTTTCTATGTCGGTAAATATCCGGAACTGAGAGCCAGCTTCGGTAAAGATGCAGAGAAGCTGTATACCCATTATCTGAATTTCGGTATCAAAGAAGGAAGACAGCCTTCGGCAAAATTCAATCCGCAGTATTACAGGAGCAATTATCCGGACCTGCAGGCAGCCTTCGCAAATAACTGGAGACTCTATGTCGATCATTACATCAATTTCGGCATGAAAGAAGGAAGGGTTGCTGATAAGATACTGCAGGGAAATGCAGAGGATACTTCTGTCTCTTATACCGTAAAACCTGCGGGAGCCCTGGCTACTGTGGTGGCCAATCCTCCAAATGCAGCAGGTTTTCTCACAACCACGGACCCAACACAGTTAAGCAGTAAGATAGCAGCTTCTCCGCTGGCAGCAGGAAAAAAGATGGTATATTCATCGGCTGTGCCTTATGCGGGAGCGCCGCTTAAAGCTTACAGTGATGACAGCATACTGGCTGTGGGATGGAAGGAATCCATAGCGGGAAGGCTCTGTACTTTTACCGAAGTGGTGATAAAAGACGGATCGCAGTTCAGAAGAAAACTTACCGGAGATATGTACGGTTCACCCTTACGTCAGACACCTACCCAGATGGCTGCACAGGTGGGAGCTGTGGTGGCTTCGACAGCGGATTTCTATGCATACAGATCCGTAGGTACGATAGTATATGCCGGCAATATCTGCAGATTCGATCCGAATCTTGATACCTGTTATATCACCTATAGCGGTGATATGCTGATGACTTATGCGGGACAGATCAAGACGCTTGAGGAAATGCAAAAATACATTACGGACAACAATGTGAATTTCGCCATGACTTTCGGGCCGATAATAGTGGATAACGGCCAGGCAAGGGCTGTGGCAGCCTATGCTCTCGGAGAAATACATCAGAATTATTCGCGCTGTGCGTTTGGATGTTTTGAAAGAGGGCATTTCCTGATAATGACCATGAATTACGAATATGGTCACACTGTCGCAACGCTTGCGGAAGAGACAAGCGTAATGGCGCTCAAGGGATGTACCAAAGCCTACGCTATGGACGGCGGCGGCACAGGTGAGATAGTGTTCGGCGGAGTAATGTATAACCGTCCGGACTGGAATAAAGAAAGGGCGATAAGCGATATAATGTATTTTGTATCGGCATCGCAGTGAGCAGATGAAAAAAGACAAGGTTAATATTTATGATATAGCTGAAATGGCCGGGGTATCAATAGCAACGGTATCCCGGGTTATGAACGGTTCTGACAAGGTTAGCGAAAAGACCCGGAAAAAAGTGATGGAGATCATAGAAAGAGAAAGCTTCACACCAAACGTATTTGCGCAGGGTCTGGGACTTCATACCATGCATACCGTGGGCATACTTGTACCGGATATTTCCGATCCTTATATGTCTGCGGCTGTGGCCTGGATCGAGAAAGGCCTGTCGGAGAACGGATACGACTGCATCTTAAGCTGCAGCGGTTTTGAACCTGAAGGCAAACAGAGACATACGGAGATGCTTCTCTCCAAACACGTGGATGCGCTGATCTTTCTGGGATCGACCTATGCGGGCAGCGGAAAGAGCACAGAGGAAACGGAATATATCAGAAAGGCAGCAGCGCAGGTACCTGTATTTACCATAAACGGATATGTAAAAGGTGATAATATCTACAGCAGTGTAAACGGTGATGAAGAAGCCGTATATGAAGTGACAAAAAAGCTGATACTCAAAGGTCGCAGAAAGCCTGTATTTCTCACGGATTCGGGTTCTTACAGTGCATTGAAAAAAAGAAAAGGTTTTGAGAGAGCATTGAGAGAATGCGGGATAGAAGCTGACGAAAGTACTAAGATACATGTTGAAAATACCATTTACGGTGTAAGGGATGCCCTGCTTTCAAAGAAAGAAAGCTTTGATGCCGTGATAGCAGCAAATGATATCATTGCGGTAGGTGCGGTCAAGTATGCTACAGCTGCAAAAAGAAAACTGCCGGAGGATCTGGAGATAGTCGGTTATAACAATTCGGGACTGGTGAGAGTATGCGAGCCGGAGCTGTCAAGTATAGACAACAAGACAGAGCAGATGTGCAGGGATACGGTAAAAAGGATGATAGCAGTACTGGAAAACGGCAGCACCGTCGAGAATAAAAAAGTAGTGATTTCCTGTGATTTTGTGGAAAGAGGCACTACGGATATAGGAGGATGAAAGATTGAGGACTTTTATGGATAAGGATTTCATGCTTTACAATGATACGGCAAAGCATCTGTTTCATGATTATGCGGAGAGCCTGCCGATCATAGATTATCATTGTCATATATCGCCGCAGGAGATATACGAAGATCGTCATTTTGAAAATATAGCCCAGCTGTGGCTGGGCGGAAGACAGCCTGACGGTTCGTATGCAGGAGATCATTATAAATGGCGTCTGATGCGTTCCAACGGTGTCAGCGAAGATAAGGTAACAGGTGAGGCTCCGGCATATGAAAGATTCCTCGAGTTTGCAAAAACATTGGAGATGGCTATAGGTAATCCAATGTATCACTGGTCGCATCTGGAACTGAAAAAATACTTCGGGATAAACGAAGCGCTGACTTCCGAGAATGCGAAAGAGATATGGGATAAGACTTCGGAGATGCTGAAGAATGATCCTCAGCTTAGTGTTCGCGGGATAATACGAAAATCAAACGTTAAGTTCATCGGAACAACGGACGATCCGACAGACAGTCTGGAATGGCATGAGAAGCTTGCCAAGGAAGATCTGGGATTTATGGTCAGACCTTCTTACAGACCTGATAAGGCAGTAAATATCACAAAGGACGGCTTTGTTGCATATATAAATAAACTGACTGCAAGCGTCGGAAAAGAAAAACTTTCTTCTGTGCAGGAAGTGATCGATGCACTGTATGAAAGGCTGGATCATTTTATAGCGAACGGCTGTAAGGCATCCGATCACGGACTTGACTATGTCATGTTCCGAAAAGGCAGCATGGAAGAAGCCGATGTTGCTTTCAAAAAGGTGATGGCAGGAGAGAAGATAAGCAAAGAAGAAGCGGAGATTTATCAGACCATGCTTCTTACTGCTTTAGCCAAAAAGTATCATAAAGACAATATAGTCATGGAGATCCATTTCTCCTGTTCAAGAAACATAAATGAGAGAGTATGCTCGGCACAGGGGCCTGATACGGGCTATGACATGATAGCCAAGAGTAATTGCTATAACGAGCTTGCGGCCTTTTTCTCGGAGCTCGACAAAACACAGGAACTGCCGAAGTGTATAGTGTTCTCTCTCGATCATAACGACTTTAACCAGATAGCTACCTGTCTCGGTGGCTTCCAATCTCCTGAGATACCGGGTAAGATGCAGCTTGGCGCAGCATGGTGGTTCCTGGATTCCAGGGACGGAATGGAAGAACAGATGAGAGCTCTCGGCAATCTGGGACTGCTCGGCAATTTCATTGGTATGCTTACGGATTCCAGATCCTTCCTTTCATATACCAGGCATGATTATTTCAGACGTATAGCCTGCAATCTTATAGGTAAGTGGGTAGAGGACGGTGAATACCCGGCGAATGAGAGTTCACTTAAGAAGATCATCGAAGGTATATCCTATAATAACGCTGCAAGATATTTTGGCATTTAAGGATGTAAGTGACGGGAAAAAGGTGTATAATGGTGTAGTGGTCTGACAGGAGGTGCAGGATGTTCGGATTTGGCGCGATGATAGAAAAACTGAAAAAAGATCCCAAGAGGATAGTTTTCACGGAAGGGGAAGACCCCAGAATACTTGAGGCTGCATCACGTCTGCTGGCAAGCTGTTTCCTGACACCGATACTCCTCGGTGATGAGAAGGAAGTGGCTGAGGCCGCAGAGGAAGCCGGTTTTAATATACGCGGGGCCCAGATAATCAATCCTCTTACTTATGAGAAGAGAGATGAAGTAATTAAGGAATTCTATGAGATCCGTAAAGCTAAAGGTATGACTCCCGAAAAAGCAGAGAAACTCATGAGGGAGAGAAACTACTTCGGTACCATGCTGGTAAAAATGGGAGTCGCGGACTGTCTTCTCGGAGGAGCAACATATTCGACTGCAGATACCGTAAGGCCTGCTCTTCAGATCATCAAGACCAAACCCGAGAACAGCATAGTATCCTCGTGTTTTATACTGGTACGTCCCGGAGCCACGGGAGAAAACGAAGTGCTGGCGATGGCAGACTGTGCGATAAATATACAGCCCTCTGAAGATGAACTGGTGGAGATCTGCGGAGAGACCATTAAATGCGCCAGGCTTTTTGGTATAGATCCCAAGGTGGCTTTTTTAAGCTATTCGTCGCTGGGATCAGGTAAGGGTGATTCCGTTGAGAAGATGCGAAACGCCGCAGAAAAGGCAAAGGAAGAGTTTCCCGATATACCCATAGAAGGTGAGCTGCAGTTTGATGCAGCTGTTTCACCGCGTGTGGCAAGACAGAAAGCACCCGGATCAAATGTGGCAGGTTATGCCAATACCTTTATATTCCCTGATATAAATGCCGGAAATATCGGCTATAAGATAGCACAGCGCATGGGTAATTTCGAAGCATACGGTCCCATACTGCTGGGACTTAATGCACAGGTCAACGATCTGTCAAGAGGATGTAATGCGCTGGAAGTTTATTCAATGTCAATAATCACGGCAGCATTGACGTGAATTTAGAAATAATCAAATTTTCAAATAAGGAGAGACTGAAATGAACATACTTGTCATCAATTGCGGAAGTTCTTCACTCAAGTATCAGCTGATCGATTCCGACAGCGAGAAGGTACTGGCCAAGGGTCTGGCAGAACGTATAGGTATAGAAGGTTCTGTGCTTACACATACACCGGCAGGTAAGGATAAGGTGGTGAAGGAAGCGCCCATGGAAGACCATAGTGTAGCTGTAAAGCTGGTGATAGAAGCGCTTACGGACAAAGAAAACGGAGTGATATCTTCACTTTCCGAGATAGGCGCAGTAGGACACAGAGTGGTACATGGCGGCGAGATATTTACAAAGGCAGTGCTGATCGATGATGAAGTGATAAAGGATATAGAGGAACTGAGTTCACTTGCACCTCTTCACAACCCTGCCAACCTTATAGGCATACATGCCTGTGAAAAGAATATGCCCGGAGTTCCCCAGGTGGCAGTGTTCGATACGGCTTTCCACCAGACCATGCCTCAGAAGGCTTATATGTACGGCATACCTTATGAGTATTACAGAAAGTATAAGATCCGCCGTTACGGTTTCCACGGTACCAGTCATGATTATGTATCAAAACGCGCAGCCGAGATACTCGGTAAAGACAGGAAGGATCTGAAGATCATCGTTTGCCATCTCGGTAACGGCGCCAGCATATCTGCGGTAAAGAACGGAGAATGTGTTGATACTTCCATGGGACTTACTCCGCTTGAAGGTCTGATGATGGGAACCAGAAGCGGTGACCTCGATCCCGCTATCATAGATTTTATCTGTGAGAAAGAGGGAAAGACAGTTTCCGAAATGAATACGATACTGAACAAGAAGTCCGGTGTACTGGGACTGTCCGATAATCTGTCCAGTGATTTCCGTGATCTCTGCGATGCAGCTGACAACGGCAATGAGCTTGCAGCAATGACGCTTGATACTTATGCATATCATGTGGCAAAATACATCGGTGCTTATGCTATGGCAATGCAGGGCGTGGATGTGATAGCATTTACTGCAGGCATAGGAGAGAACAGCTACGGTGTAAGAAGCCGTGTGGCTCCGTATCTTAAGTATTTCGATACGGAAGTGGATGATGAGAAACTTAAGATACGCGGTGAGGAGATGATAGTATCCAATCCCGGATCGAAAGTAACGGTTATGATAGTGCCTACCGATGAAGAGCTTTCCATTGCAAGACAGACACTGGAACTGGTAAAATAAAGCTTGTATAAATGCGGGGCTGTCGCTTTTGCGACAGCCCCTTTTATGTAAGGTGAGAGGAATGAAAACAAAGATCTTAAGAACGCTGTTATCAATATCTCTGATATCCGTATTTACTCTTAATTTATCGGCCTGCGGTCGTGACAATGACGGAAGTACGGATAATACGGAAGCTGCACCTGCTGATGAAACGCTGACTCCGATCGTTGCTATCGATAATAACAATGAGCAGGAAAATGAAGAGCCGTCTCCGACACCGGAAGTTATAGAAGAGCAGAAGGGTTTAACAAAAGTCGAGTGCGAAGAGAGGATCGATGTCTTAAGGGAAGGCGAAGCCGTTACTCCGGCAGATGAGGAAGTACTTACACAAATGGCCGGCTGTGTTGCCTTTGCCCGTATCCTTGATAGTGATGGTATGATCTTTTCCGAAATGGATAATGCAGACAGAGCATCACTGCGCTCTGAGATAATCGACAGTATCATCTGGGGAGAGACTCCTCTTTATGAAAAGATACTGACTACAGTAAATGATGAGTATGCGATCCCTGTTGAAGAAGCGGAGAAAGTGTTCAGAGACTTTTACGGAGAAGAAGCTTTTGTTCCGTATGAATACGAACGTGTTGAAAACGGATATATCTACCCGCTGTTTGCCGACGGAGACCCATGGCACAGAGTGGAACATATGCAGTATTTTGAAGATGATGACTATATACTCTTTACGGGCCCGTCTTTTTATGAGAGTAACGGAGGAGATCAGGAATTCATCGGATATGCTGATATACTTTTTGAAAAAAATACGGACAGCAGATACGGAGTTACATTGCTTTACGGAAGATACCGGGATGAGAAGATCAATATCGTTTCTGTTGAGACATCATCGGAGCTACAGGCATCAGGAGATAAGACATATTCCGGAAACAATCTGACTGATGGCGATCCCACAACCGTATGGGCTGAAGGCGTTAAGGGAAGCGGTGTCGGAGAGACCATAGTTCTTCATCTTGATAAACCTACATCTGTATATGGTGTTGTTATCTGTAACGGATATACGGCAAGCTGCGAGCAGTACAGGGATAACGGTTTTGTGACTGAAGCAAGCGCGGACTTTGGTGATGGTAATGTTGTTAAAAATGAAGTATCCGGTTATTGGTGTGAGGGATTTACAAGTCAGGATCTGGCAGACATAAACAGAACAAAACTTGAACTTGAGAAGCCGGTGATAACGGATACCATCGTGATAACGATAACGGGAGCAAGCGCAGGAGAGAAGTATGATGATACCTGCATAAGTGAGATATACGCGTATTAACAGGAGAAAGGAAGCAGGCATGAACAGATTCAGATTACCATATCACTTAACGGTAGAAGAGGGAGTATTTGAAGATATACCGGGCAGTCTGGAAGATGTATTTCCGAATATAACTGCAGATAAAACTATTCTGGTCACGGAAGAGAATCTGAAAAATATATTTGAAGCTATACTTGATGAGATACAGAGAGATTTTCCGGCATGTGAATTATATCTTATCAAAAAAGCTGATTATGATTCGGCAGTTGCACTGGCAAAATATATCACCATGAACGATGTAAAGCAGGTGATAGGTTTTGGAGGTGGTACAGTGCTGGATCTGGCCAAGTTTGCTGCCTTTGTTTCTAAAAGCCGTCTGATCAGCCTGCCTACAACACTGTCAAATGATTCACTGGCATCACCTGTAGCGGTTCTTGGAACAGAAGGTCTTGCAAGAAAGAGTTTCCGCTGTACCATTCCCGATGCGATACTGATCGATGTGAATGTAGTTAAGAGCGCGCCGGATCGTCAGCTGTTAGCCGGAATAGGTGATACGGTTTCAAAGTATACAGCGCTCTATGATTGGAAACTGGCAGCCGCAAAGGGACGGGAATCAGTGGATGATTTTGCTTATATGATATCGGATATGGCTTTTGAATCCATGCTGCATGCGGAGGGAGCAGAGCTTAAGAGTACGGATTTTATCCGTCGCCTTACATATGCTTTGGTTATGGGAGGACTGGCCATGGAGATTGCGGGCAATTCGCGTCCGTCCTCGGGATCTGAGCATCTTTTCTGTCACGCATTGGAAGAAGAATTTGCCGATAAGGTAGGTATACCTCATGGAATAGCAACAGCTATGGGTTCATATCCAGCCTGCATATTTCAGAACAGAAGTGTCGATAAAGTTGAGAAGATAATCAGACAGTTCAATATACCGGTAAAACCATCTGTATATGGCATTTCTGAAGAGATATTTATAAAAGCATGGCAGATGTCTGCAGCTACAAGAGCTGATCGTTATACCATATTGAATGAAGCAGACTTAAGCGACGGAAGACTTTCAGCTGTATATAAAGAGATGGAAGAAAAGTTTGCCTAGTCTTTTTTGCGCATCCGGATGAAAGATTCGTATTCATTCGGATGTTTGTTTTTTATGTAATTGCGTATAACTTTTTCGTGTTTATTAAGAAGACGCATAGCCTGAGGGTTTATCAGACTTAAGCGCTGCTGGCCGAAAGTTCTGCGTCTTTCGATATGACGTTCTATCCTTGCGGTGAGTTCAGGGCTTATCTTTCCCTCTGCTCTCAGCTCTTCGAGACGTATCTCAAGAAGATCCCAGAATTCGTCTTCATCAAAGCGGCCAAGCATACCCCAGGAAGTACGTATGCCTTCCTTGCTCAGGATCCTGGCTTCCAGTTCTTCGTGATTTTCTGCGGTCAAAGCCAGCTCATCAGCAATACTTCTGGCCAGAAGTTCCATGCGTTCTTCGGCTTCACTTCCGAACAGCCATTCAAATTCCGAGAGTCTCTCTTCAGCTTCCACGGCGGTTTCTACATCCATGATCCTTATCCTTGCAGTTTCGGAAAGATCATGAACATCAGTATTTTCCAGATCGTAAGGTTTCTCCAGTCCCGCATCCCTCAGAGCCAGAGTGATAGTGCGGCGGACAGCGCCTTCTTCTATGAGCAGACTGCCGCCAAGGCTGCGCAATTGGTCATTCAATGAGCCGTCATGTTCGGTAAGATAAAAGAGTATGCCGCGTTCACGAAGTTCTGCATACAGCTGCATGAGTCTTTCCACGGAAGTCATATCAATACTGCCGATGCCTCGGGCATCCACCACCACCTGGTGAGTATCATCTTTTATCGCTTCTTCTATCTCATTACAAAATAGTTCAATGTTTGCAAAAAAGAGATTGCCGCTGAAACGATAGACCACCGTATTCTTTATGGGTCTTGCAGCGGAATTGCGCTTCAGCGAATAGAAATTGCCGTGGCCGGGGATACGTCCGACAAAAGCTGTGGGCGGACTTACGCTTCGTATTGCGGTCTCTCCGAAAGAGAGTACCACTCCGATGATAATGCCGTATAAGGTCCCGAAGAACATAACACCAAGGAAAGCTATCATAAAAACTATCCATTCATTCTTAACGGTGTGCCAGAGCTTCCGTTCCAGCTTAAGTTCAAGTATGCCGATAAGGGCTGTTATCACGATCCCGGTAAGTACCGGAACGGGAAGATATTTGATAAACGGTGTTCCGAAGAGAAGGATCAGTATCATGGTAAGCCCGGCGGATACTGACATAAGCTGTGACCTGACACCCTGGGAATCTGCGATGCCGCTGCGGGATACACTTCCGTTGATCGGACAGGATCCGAAGAAGGCGCTCATGAGATTCATTACGCCATAGGCTAACAGTTCCGCATTATTATCAAGAGTATCCTGATATTTCCTTGCATAATTTCCGGATGCCAGAAGGGTCTGTGCCATGATAACGGCCGCTATACCGAGAGTCTGCATGATAAGATCGGGAAAACTGTCTAAGAAACCATCGATTCCGTTTAGTGCAAAGAACGGCATGCCGTTATCATTGATCTTATAACCGGGAAGGATAAATTCAGGGAGTCCCGGAACGACCTCAGCCATTAATTTTACTCCATAACGGTCAAGCCGGAAGAGGATCTGCAGAAGTGCCGAGATGATCAACATGATAACTGTGACAGGCACTTTGGGAATGATCCTTTTGCATACAAGAATGATAACTATTGTTGAAAGACCAAGGATGAACGAGAGTAGGTGAAAGCTCTTTGACTGGAAAACAAGATTGGTGATAAGTTCTATCACTTCACCTGTACCCGGATCACCGCCAAAAAGCTTGGGAAGCTGCATAAGTATTATGGTCAGTCCGACACCGGAGATAAAGCCTCCCATCACGGGAGTAGAAACATATTTTACTATCCTGCCGGCTTTTAGGAGATACAAAACAAGAAACCAGACGGCAGTCAGCAGAGTCATAAAAGGGACTAGCAAGAGGGCTTCTTTTGATCCTGCGCTGACACCCATTTGTGCCAGCATGCTGCCGACTATCACGGCAGGCATTGCATCCACACCTACAACAAACTGTTTTGATGTTGATAAAAATCCGAATATCAGTATTGGAAAGAGTGATCCGTATAAGCCATACACCGCAGGCAGTCCGGCAATCTGCGCATACCCCATTGATATTGGAATGGAAACCAGCGCTACTACTATACCGCCGAAGATATCCCTTCCGTAGTTGATGGTCTTATGTTCGGATCTTATCTGTGTGATGAGCCTCATGGCAGTATTATAGCATATTTTCGCCGGCATACATAAGCTGTGTTTTTATAGAAATGAACTGCTTAGTATGATAAAATATATCTGCGTTTACATTGCGTAAAATGGATTGGAGGTTTGCCATGGGAAGAAGACCGGATTGGCTTGAAGAAGCTGTTTTCTACGAGATATATCCGCAATCCTTTAAGGATACGGATAATGACGGTATAGGGAATATCCGCGGGATTACAGAGAAGCTCAGCTATATAAAGGAGCTTGGATGTAATGCCATATGGATCAATCCATGCTTTGAATCACCTTTTGGTGATGCAGGATATGATGTTTCCGATTATTACAGGGTGGCGCCGCGCTATGGCAGTAATGAAGATCTGGAGCAGCTGTTTGAGGAGGCGCATAAGACAGGGATCCATATACTTCTGGATCTTGTTCCGGGGCATACATCCTGGGAACACCCGTGGTTTAAGGAAAGTCAGAAGGCAGAGAAAAACGAATATACAGACAGATATATATGGACAGACAGCATATGGGAATCACCGGAGGGATATGCATCTCTTCGCGGTATATCCGATCGTGACGGAAGCTGTCTTGTCAATTTCTTTACACATCAGCCGGCTCTGAATTACGGTTTTTATAAACCGGATCGTCTCTGGCAGCAGTCGATGGATTCTGAGGGTGCAAGGGCTACCCGCGAAGAGATAAAGAATATCATGAGATTCTGGCTCTCAAAGGGCTGCGACGGATTTCGCGTGGATATGGCGGGATCGCTTGTAAAGAATGATGAGGAAAGCAGAGGTACCATTGCTTTATGGCAGGATATAAGGGGATTTCTTGATAAAGAATTTCCCGAAGCCGTGCTTATATCGGAATGGGGAGAACCGGATAAGAGTATTGAGGCCGGTTTTCATATGGATTTTCTTCTTCACTTCGGACCCTCACATTATAATGATCTGTTCCGCTGTGACGATCCTTTCTTTGGCGGAAAGGGAGATGCTTCCGAATTTGTGAAGAAATATCTTGAGAGCTGCGCTAAAGCAGATAACAAAGGTTATATCTGTATCCCATCCGGAAATCATGATATGGACAGGCTTGCAAAATATATAAAGGGAGACAGGGCGAAGATGGCTTTCGCATTTCTCTTATCCATGCCCGGCGCGCCTTATATCTATTATGGCGACGAGATCGGTATGAGGTATGTGGAGGGATTAACGTCTGTAGAGGGAGGTTATAACAGGACAGGTTCGCGTTCTCCCATGCAGTGGAACAGCGAAAAGAATGCAGGTTTCTCCGGAGGAGATGAGAACAGTCTGTATATTCCTCTTGATCCTGACAAGGACAGACCCGATGTTGAAAAGCAATTAACAGATCCGGGATCATTGCTCAATGAAGTAAAAAAACTGATATCAGTCAGGAGGTCATACAGGGCATTGATGAATTCAGGTGAAATAAAATTTGTCTGTGACGGTGAAGAAGGAAAGCCTTTGATATATATCAGGTCATACGATGGTGAAAGAATAATTGTTGCACTGAACCCGACGGACAGAGAGTATAAGATGGAAAACACGGATGTGAAAGAGCTGATATATGTTTTGGGAGATGAGCCGGATATGACAGACGGTAAGCTGTTGCTGAAGCCGGGATCGGCTTTCTTTGCAATTATCTGAGTAAAGTATTGATGAGGAGGACATATAGACGAAATGGGAAAGTTTGCTGTTGTTTTTCCGGGAATAGGGTATCACAAAGATAAACCCTTATTATATTACAGCGTGAAGATCGCAAGGGAGGCAGGATATCAGCCGGTTTATATTGATTTCTCAGGTATAGCCTGGGATAAAGCTGATCTGAGAGATCCGGATAAAATGAAAGAGTTATTTGTTCAGGCAATGCTTGCAGCCGAAAGGGCATTCTCGGATATTGATATTTCTGCTGAAGATGAGCTTCTGTTTATCTCCAAAAGTATAGGAACGGCTGTAGCTGCTTATTATGCAAAAAAGAATTCTCTGAAAGCAAAACAGATATATTTTTCGCCGGTTGTGCAGTTCGGTGAATTTGTACAGGATTATGGCCTGGCATTCTACGGTGATAATGACCCGTTGGCAGATTATATAAAGATTGAAGAAATCTGTGCAGATAATAAGATAGAAGCTCACCTGATCGCAGGGGGCAATCATTCTCTTGAGATCGGAGATACGGAAACGGATCTTATAAATCTGTCAAAAATAATGAGCCTTGTAAAGACATTTATATAAGGAGATATGTATAATGATCGATAATATTGAAGTGTTCAAACATAACAGCATAAGGATAAAGTCATCTTGCGGAAATATATATATCGATCCTTTTCAGATCAATGATGCAGCTCATGATGCAGCTTATATCTTTGTCACCCATGATCATTATGATCACTTTTCACCCGGGGATATAGAAAAAGTTTCAAATAAAGAAACCATACTTATAGTACCCGAAAAGATGGAAAAGTCCGCTCACAAAATATCCGGAAGCGTAGGGAAAATATATACAGTGAAGCCGGCAACTAATCATCAGGTAAAAGATGTTGAATTTGAAACAGTTCCTATGTACAACATATTAAAACCCTTTCATCCCAAGTCTGCGGGGTGGGTAGGTTACGTTCTTCATATTGACGGAAAACGTATATACATAGCAGGGGATATTGATAAAATTAAAGAAGCTGCGGCAGTTAAATGTGATATAGCCCTGTTGCCTATAGGCGGTTTCTATACAATGAATGTCAAGCAGGCTGTGGAACTTACCAAAGAAATATGCCCCGAATATGTCATACCTGTACATTATGGCAGTATAGCAGGTAAACAGGAAGACGGGGCATTATTCTCTGAAAAGGTTGAAAAGCCGGTGAAGGCAGTTCTGAAGATCACTTAATGGTCAGCTGACAGTTATATTCCTGTTCGTCAACGATAGCTCTGACATTGATCGTATCACCGGGGGTGCCGTTGGCTGTCAGTTTTATCTTAGATGTTTTATTTGTAGGAACGAATTCTGCATTACCATCCACCTTCCATTCAACGTTCGTATAGGAACTCACATTGGAGAGTGTGATGGTTTTTGTTTTTCCGTTCTTTATCTTTATAACAGCTTTTTTGAATTTCGGGTGTTTAACTTTGATAGTGAAGCTGTATTTTGCATCAATGTAATATTCCGGATGATCTCCGATCCCTTTGATCATACAGCTGAGTTTTACGGTACCGTTTTTAGCGCCTGCTCTTACTGTTCCGCTTGCTTCATCGACTGTTGCTATCGCCGCCTTTTTAGCGGGGATGCTCCAGCTTAATTGTGTCCCTTCGGGCAGATCGCTTATATATTCAGATACCTTTAACTCCTCTCCTTCATAAGTCAGATCTTTGGAAGGAACAGCAATCTGCGGTTCGAAGGTATGTATCACTACACTGCCGATCTTATAATACTTTACGCCATTCCTTGTATAGATATCAACCGATGTGATCCCCTGTTTTTTTGCGGTAAAGATACCTTTCGAGTTGACCGTTCCCACGCCCTTTAAGTCAGGGGAACCGATCTGAAATTTAGCAATATTCAGCTCAGTACCCATCATCTGATCCCGTGCGATCGCTGCTACATCCAGTTTCTGCTTGACTACAAGGGAATAGGTTCCGAATGTGTTGTTGGACATTTCATTCAGATCGGGATTACCCATTACATCCGTCTTACTCAGATCATAAGCAGACCAGTCGACAGTTATTTCTTTATTTCCTTCAGACATTTCATGAAAGCTGGTAAAAACAACTTTTTTGTCTACTATCCGTATATCATGTATACCGACAAAATTACCGCTGCTCTCTTCCGGATCGACTTTGTATTCTTCGCAGATATTCCCGTTATTTCTGTCTATCAGTATCATGGTATCAAAGATGCTTATGATAACATATTTATCTCTCGTGATTATGTATCTGAAAAGGCTCTTATGGCAGTTTTTAAATTCATAGAATAGATCATCACTGTTGCAGGTGTAATCATACTTTCTTATATAATCCGAATCAAAATGGAGCCAACCTCCGGCAACATAAGGGATGGAACGTGCTGTACTGCTCCACCAGTATTCATCATGATCGGTAGGTGTTTTGATATTCTCATATACATTCAGATAATCGTCACCGATAAAACCTTCCCAGTCTGTTGTTCTGTGTCTTACGGCAAAAGCATCCCTGCTGAGAAGAAGATAGTGATGAGAGGTATAGCGTGACTGTCCGTCCCATGTGCTGTCAAGATAGTACCAGTTACCGTTTATTTTTGCCAGATTGAATGCATGATTCAGATCCCGGCTCTGTATAACGGGACATTCGATGCCTGCCGCTTTTGATAATACTTCCATTGCGCTGGCATAACCGCAGCAGACTGCGCATCCCTGAACGATGGCGTCATAAGCGGAACTGTTTTCTTTGCTGTCATCGTAATCACAGTTATCACACAGCCATTGATAAAGATATAATAACTGTTCTTCCTGGGTCCACCTGCTGTCCATGCTCCTGATCACGGCAGAAACAACCCGGTTCATTTCCTCGATCTGATCATGATAAGAGGTCCCGATCGCTTTATCCGAGGCATTGCCATCCGTTTTAATTTCTTTTGATGCAGAGGGTCTTTCCTTATATGAAAGGGTTATGGATTTAACGCATGCATTTTCGGAAAGAGTATAAGAGAAAGAACTGTCAACATAAAAGACTTCCGGAAGTGTATTAAGAAGGGTTGCAAGTCTTCCTTTTACCTTGCTCAGGTTAAGGCCGTAAGGCGTTACATCTATTACAAGATTGCTTTCTGCAGGAGAAAGGATCTGAGTCTTTACTACATTGCAAAAAGGATCGGCTTCGATACCGCCCTCAGCAATACCGCTCAGATCAAAGTCATAGCTTGAGGGGAAAGCCCCGCAGGAATAAAGAAGATCTGAAATATCTTCTCTGTTTTCCGTATCTGCTTCTGTCGCAGCTTCTGTCGCAGCTTCTGTGTCATGATCCGTTTCATCGGAGATCACAACCTCCTCTTCACCTGCATACACATTAAGAACAGGGATATCGCAAGCCAGTACCACCGTTAGCAGAAGCAGAGAAATAAATCTTCTTAGTCTGATATTTTTAAGCATATTTTTATCCTCCGGGAATTGTTTTCATTGCTATAGATTCTAACAGAACAGGGATGAAAATTCAAATTTCCGGCAGCTGCTATAAGAACGAAAAAAAGTATTGACAGAATATATTTGATAAAATATAATATGGACAAATATAAAAAGCAAAAACCAAAGGAGGGCGTGACCATGAACTTTTATGAACTGAGTGTTACAGCATCGACGGGCGAAGAGATATCAATGAAGGATTATGAAGGAAAGGTAATACTGGTCGTTAATACGGCAACAGGCTGCGGTTTCACTCCGCACTACAAAGACATCGAAGCCATGTATGAAAAATATCATGACAGAGGCTTCGAGGTTATTGACGTACCCTGCAATCAGTTTGCCGGTCAGACTCCGGGAACGGATGAAGAGATCCATGAGTTCTGCCAGCTGAAATACAAAACACAGTTTCCCCAGATGAAGAAGGCGGATGTGAACGGGGATACAGCTATTCCGCTGTTTAAATATCTGAAGGAGCAGAAAGGTTTTGAAGGTTTCGGAAAAGGACCTAAGGCCCTTGCTATGAGCGCAATGCTTGCAACGATTGATAAAGACTATAAGAACAATCCAGAGATCAAGTGGAATTTTACAAAGTTTGTAGTTGACCGCAACGGAGAGGTAGTGGCAAGATTTGAACCTACCATAAAGATGGAAGAAGTGGACAGGTTTGTTGAGGAATTGTTATAATCATTGCAGATCAACGGACAAAAGGAGAGGGACAATGGCACAGGAGTATGAACAGCTTTTACTGAAAAACCAATTATGCTTTCCGATGTATGCCTGCGGAAGAAAGATAGTGGCAGCATATACGCCGTATCTTAAACCTTTGGGACTTACTTATACCCAGTATGTGGTTTTCATGGTGCTGTGGGAAAAAGAGAGCGTGAACGTAGGGCAGCTGGGAAGCATACTGCACCTGGATGCCGGCACGCTTACTCCCCTGCTTAAGCATCTTGAAAAAGATGGTTATATCACAAGAGCGCGTTCCAAAGAAGATGAGAGAGTGACCAACATCTGCATAACAAAAAAGGGAAATGCGCTAAAGGAAAAGTGTAAGGATATACCTATTAAGCTTGCCGGGGCAGGTTCATCCCTGACAAAGAAAGAAGCTGAACAGCTGTATAAACTATTATATAAATATCTTGAGGATAAATAGGACACAAAAGATTCACAGATAATTAGCACTCACCTCTTGACTTGGCTAACAATAGGTGATATAACGTAGTCAGAACAAAGGAAACAGAGAAGATCCGGGAAAATGGATCCAAACACTCCTTCCCCTTGCTCATGAAACCTATAGTATATAGTTTTTATGTGAAGGAGGGATGACTTATGTTGCTACCGAGTATTTTTGGAGAGAGATTACTGGACGATTGGATGGACTTCCCGAGGATGGATTTCCCCGACATCGACAGAAAGCTGTATGGTAAACATGCAGCCAATGTGATGAAAACGGATGTCCACGAGCATGACGACGGATATGAAGTGGATATCGATCTGCCGGGCTTCAAAAAAGATGAGATCAATCTTTCACTTGAGAACGGCTATCTGACAATCAATGCTGCCAAGGGTCTGGACAAGGAAAAGAAAGACAGGAAGGGCAAACTGATCCGTCAGGAGCGTTATGCCGGATCGATGACGAGAAGCTTTTATGTCGGAGAGGCCATTACCGAAGAAGAGATAAAGGCCAAATTCGAGAACGGCGTGCTGCAGTTGAGTGTTCCTAAGAAAGAGGCTGCGAAAGTACCCGAGAAAAAACTGATCGCTATAGAAGGATGATCGGCAAACAGCAAGATAGATAATAATTTAGTTATTAACAGCCTCCCGGCATTGCCGGGAGGCTGTTTTATAGAAATGCTCTTTATACTGTGATAGAATATACACATATATATTTTTTCGATACCTGTGTCAGGATGATATCATGGAGTCTGCAGTATGAACTATGAAGAGATCAAAAAACAATACATCAGAGGCTGGCATACATGGAATGTGCGCAGTGTGCTCTCTTATGTGCATATGCCGGATGGCTTTGCGCTGAATATAGCATTCAAGGAGTACCGGGAAGGTCATTATCTGAAAGAAACACTCATCGGAAGATTTGTGAATGAGTACGGAAGAGAACCTACAGAAACGGCATTACCCGGAGCACATGCATTCGACGGAAGCTATACGGAAATGACGGTTAAGTGGTGTGATATGGAGATCAAAGTTGAGTCCGCTACTGATGGTGATAATCTTGTTCTTCTGATCGCCCCTGTAAAAAAACAGCTGAAACCGCCCATGCTTGTATTGGAGGGAGGTTTTCTCTGGGGACGGAACGGCTGGGTGGAAAAAAAGGAAAATTGTCTGGTGTCACACAGTCTGCTGGGATCTTTTACAGTATTTACAAGCGGGAAAGAAATGACGGATAACAATATCCCCGTGCAAACTGCATTCCTGTCTGTTATTCTTGACGGACCGGTCGGTTTTTCAACAGGCAAAGAAATGAGTCTTCTGCAGGTTCAGGAGTTTATTGACAGAAAAAGATGCGAACATGAGCAGAAGAGCAGTTGCTATGGTGATCTTCAGGAAATGTATATGGCAATGGAATCAGCTCTTGGCTGGGATACAATATATGATGCGAAGCATGACAGAGTGATCTCTCCGGTAAGCCGTTTGTGGAGTATCAGCAGCGGAGGCTATGTACTCTTTTGCTGGGACAATTTCTTCGCCGGATACATGGCTTCCTGGGGAGACAGATATCTGGCATACAGTAATCTCAAGGAGATACTTAATGAGCAGACAAAAGAAGGCTTCGTTCCGAACCTTGCATATGCAACCGGACAGGTAAGCGCAGACCGTTCCCAGCCGCCTGTGGGAAGTACCATGCTTCTGAAAACCTATAAGGTATTTAAGGAAAAGTGGATCGTTGAAGAAATGTTTGACGGTCTGCTTAAATGGAATGACTGGTTTTACGAACATCGAATGAATGAGAACGGTGCACTTTGCTGGGGAAGTGATCCGATTCCTGTGCTGTATGGAAACCGTTGGGAATCCGATGGTGTGAATGACCGTTTCGGAGCCGCATTGGAAAGCGGTCTTGATAATTCACCCATGTATGATGATATTCCGTTCAACAAAAAAACGAACAGGCTTGAACTGGAAGATGTGGGACTTACAGGTCTGTACATCATGGATTGCTTAAGTCTCATCGAGCTGGCAGAGATAACAGGACGGGAAGATGAAACAGCAGCTTTGCATGAACGTTTGGAAAAAGCCTGTGAAGGACTGGAAAAGCTCTGGGATGAAGAGAAGGGATTCTATTATAATCGAAGAACCGATACGGGCGAGTTTTCACGCAGGATATCTCCCACGAACTTTTATGCGTTATTTTCTCCAAAGATAAGTGAGGAAAGACAGAGAAGGATAGCAGAGCATTACTATAATAAAGAGGAATTCTATGGAGAGTGGATGCTGCCATCCATAGCAAGAAACGATCCGGCATATCCGGAGCAGGAATACTGGCGCGGGCGTGTATGGGCGCCTCTGAACTTTCTTGTATATCTGGCTTTGGAGAATACAGTGTTGTCGGACGTACGTCATGATCTTGCGGAAAAATCACGCAAGCTGTTTATGAAAGAATGGACAGAACACAGACATGTTCATGAGAACTATTCGGCCATAACCGGTGAAGGCTGTGACAGCTGGAACAGTGATAAGTTTTATCACTGGGGAGCCTTGCTGTGTATTATAGCTATGCTTGAAAACGGACAAACACCGGTATGGGAAATCTGATGAATGCAGCTGAACCTGCAAAAGCTCCTGCGCCGAGAAAAGAAAACTATGTGTATTATAAAAAATGAAAGTTATAGTTCTGAGCAGTGAATTACAACAAAAGCATATTGATACCATCAAAGAGACAGTAGAAAAAGTCGGGGCAGATGTATGTTTTGTCAGGACAGAGGATGATATACCTGATGATTATACGGATGCGGAAGTCCTGTATGGCTTCGGTATGAGAACAGCAGCAAAAAGCAGACAGCTTAAGTGGCTCTGTGTTCCTTCGGCAGGCGTGGAATATCTTTTTAAGCCGGGAGCCTTTGCTAATGAAGATTGTATAATTACCAATTCTGCCGGAGCTTTTGGTGTCAGCATAGCTGAACATATCATTATGGTCAGTCTGATGATGATGCGTAAGATGACGATCACATTTAAGCGATCGATCCGGGGTGAATGGGGAGACCGTCTTCCGCAGAAATCCCTGAAGGATTGCAGGATCACGGTATTGGGAACCGGTGATATAGGCTGCTGTTTTGCGAGGAGAGTAAAGGCCTTTGGGCCCAAACAGCTTATCGGGATCTGCAGAAGCGGGATATGTGAGGAACCGGCTTTTGATGAAATAATTAAAAGTGAAGATTTGGATAAAGTTTTGCCTGAAACGGATCTTCTGATATTGTGTCTTCCTGCTACGGCGGAGACTAAGGGAATACTGTCTGAGGAAAGGATAAGAAAACTTCCTCCGGATAGTTATATTGTAAACGTGGGAAGAGGCTCGGCAATAGATGAAGATGCGTTAGCAGATGCTCTTGATGAAAACAGACTTGCAGGAGCTGCTCTTGATGTCTTTCTGAATGAACCGCTTCCTGAAAGCAGCCGTCTTTGGACTACCAAAAACCTTCTCATTACTCCTCATATTGCCGGAAACCTGACCATCGACTATACTATTGATAAAAATGTGGAAATGTTTTGTGACGACCTGATAAACTATGCAAAGGGTCGACCACTGAAACACTTGGTTGATAAGATAAAGGGATATTAATACAACACATAATAAAAGAACAGCCTCTCAATATTGAGAGGCTGTTTTATAGAAATGGTCATTATAGTATGATAAAATATATGCATGATCATTAAAGAAAGAGGATTTATACAATGACAGTGAATAATATGATCGAAGCAGTAAAAGAGGCAGGAGAAATAATGCTGTCGGCAAAACGGCCGAAGATAATGGAAAAGGAAGGTCATGCCAATTTCTGTACGGAAACGGATGAGAAGATACAGGCATTTTTGATAGAACGGTTAAGAGTTTTGTTTCCCGAAGCTGAGTTTTTGGGAGAGGAAGACGGACAGGATGTTTTTTCTTCCAAGATGAGCAAAGGATACTGTTTTGTGATAGATCCGATCGACGGTACATCCAATTTTATCTATGATTACAGACCATCTGTGATCTCAGTAGGGTTATTGAAAAACGGAAAACCGTATATGGCTGTTGTTTATGATCCTTATGACGACATGCTGTTTTCGGCTGTTCTTGGTCAGGGGGCTTTTCTGAACGGTGAAAGGATCATGTCATCAGAGGCAGCATTGAAAGATTCTCTTTCCGTATTCGGAACGGCCCCGTACTATACGGAATTGCAGGAAAGAACTTTTGATATTGCAAAGAAACTTCTGCCTTTATGCGTTGATCTCAGAAGATCCGGAACAGCGGCATGGGATATGTGTTGTGTTGCCATGGGCAGATGCAGTCTGTATTTTGAATTAAAGATTCAGCTGTGGGATTATGCAGCGGCGGCTCTGATAGCGAAAGAGGCCGGGTGTATCGTTACCGATATAGTAGGAAATGAGCTTTCTTTTTCCGGTGCAACTTCCGTTCTGTGCCGCGCAAGAGGAGTAAAAGAAATACCGGAGTGTTTCGGATAAACACGACAACAACATATTGTATTTATCGCGCACATACGATAATATAAGGATAGATTATAGCGATGATTCTGCAGAGTACTTATCGGAGGCTTAAAAATATGAATCATAGTATACTCAAACAGGTTATTTTTGATCAAATTGAAGTAATCCGAAATGTAGAGATTATCCCGAGGGAATATTCTTTTGAAAAAAAAGTCAATTATATTCTGGTAGGGCTCAGAAGATCCGGAAAGTCTACCCTTCTGTACAAGATAGCTAAAGAACTTGTCAGTGAAGGATGCGATTGGTCTCAGATAGTCTATGTAAATTTTGAGGATGACAGATTATTGGGATTTACAAAGAATGACTTCAATGACATCGTGGAAACGGCATATGAACTGACTGATGCCAAAGATATTTATTATTTTTTTGATGAGATCCAGATAATAGATGGATGGGAACATTTTGCGAGAAGAATGGCGGATCAGAAAAAGCATGTCTACATTGCCGGCAGCAATGCGAAAATGCTCAGTTCAGAGATGGCCAGCATTCTCGGGGGAAGATATATTCCCAGAATGATAATGCCTTTCTCTTATAGGGAAGTGCTGGATTACAAAAGGATTGATCATGATGATGCGGCATGGCTGACAACTTCAAAGGTAGCGAAGATAAGAAGGGCATGTCAGGAATATGTCTCAAGTGGTGGATTGCCTGAAGCTCAGCTTCTGAATAACAGAAGAGAGTACATTAAGAGTGTGTATGAAAAAGTTCTTCTTGGTGACATTATTGAACGTGAACAGATAAAGAATAAGATGGCACTTCGCCTCATGGTAAAAAAGATCGCTGAAACAGTTATGCATGAAATCTCTTATAATACACTTTCAGGTAATGTAAAGGCTGCAGGAACAAAAACATCTACTGATTCAATGATCGAGTATACTTCCTATGCTGAGAATGCATATCTTATATTCAGGACAAGAAACTATGTTTCCAAGTTTGCTGAAAAGGAGAGTATCCCAAGGTTCTATTTTTTCGATAATGGACTTTTGTCACTGTTTCTTGTGGATAAGCTATCAGCACTATTGGAAAATGCAGTGGCAGTCAGCCTGAAGCGAAAATATGAAGATGGAGTGTATTATTACAAATCCAGGCAGACAGGAATAGATATCGATTTTTATATTCCTGAGGAGGCCATGGCAGTTCAGGTGACATATGCCCTTGGGGATGCAGAGGAAAGGGAAGCCCGAAGTCTTTTATCTTTTGCCGAAAAAACAGAGGATGTAAAACAGCTCATGATTGTTACTAATGAGGAAGAGAAAACTATTGAAAAAGACGGTCATATAATAGAAGTGATTCCTGTGCACAAATTCCTTTTGAAATGATAAATACTTGTCAGCGATCAAAGACATATATGACAGATATGTTGAAGATGGGAGTTTTACCATGTTGCCGGAGTTTTCATCGCAGAAAGAAAAAGAAAAGTATTTTCATTCACTGCATGATGAATCAGATAGAGGTAGATAAAACATAAATGTGCAGCAGGTATTATATAAAACATAAAATGTATGATAAGCTTCCGGCGTTTTTGATCGCAGCGGACAGTCGGCGGTATACAGGCGATATTCGTCCTTCTGAGAAGGCGATGATCATTCGCAGAGGCAGCAAAGGATTAGAGGCAGGAGACTTATCATGGGGATATCCGTCAGCAAATAATAGTGGTCTTGTGATCAATGCCAGGGCTGAAAGCCTGCATGATAAACCAATGTTCAGTGATGATGTGATGAACAGGCGGTGTCTGATTCCGGCCAGCGGTTTCTATGAGTGGGATAAGGAGAAACAGAAAGCGATCATCAGTGTAGCGGATGAGCAGCTGATATATTTTGCAGGCATCTACAGTATACGTTCCGGAATGGAAAGATTTGTGATCATTACAAGAGAAGCATCGGAAGAAATGAGCAGGATTCATGAGCGTATGCCATTGATCGTGCCCGGAGAGTGCATGGAGCAATGGTTTTCGGATGACTACAGGGACATATTGCGATCAGAGGCTGTACCTTTAAATGTGAGAATTGAAAACGAACAGCTGTCATTTATCTAAAGGAGGATGAGATAATGCTTGAAACAGGAACAAAAGCACCGGATTTTACGCTTCCCGATCAGAACGGTGATATGCACAGTTTATCAGAGTACAGGGGAAAGAAAGTGATACTGTATTTCTATCCGAAAGATAATACTTCCGGCTGTACTAAACAGGCATGCGGTTTTGCCGAGAGGTATCCGCAGATCCGTGAGAAGGGAGCTGTAGTTCTTGGTGTCAGCAAGGATTCGGTTGCATCACATAAAAGATTTGAAGAGAATTACGGATTACCCTTTACACTTCTTTCAGATACGGAGTTAACGGTTATCAAGGCATATGATGTATGGAAAGAAAAGAAGAATTACGGAAAGGTTACTATGGGTGTAGTGAGGACAACATATCTGATCGATGAGAAGGGTGTCATAATTAAGGCAATGGACAAGGTAAAAGCTGCCGATAATCCTCAGGAGATGCTGGAAGAGTTGAAGTAAGCGAGAATATGAAAAGGATCAGCGAAGAGTAATGGGAAAGAAAGAACGATCTGCCAATGACATGAAGGACGTAGTATTTGCCTATATAAAGAAAAAGTATAAGGTACAGCCCGAATACCCATGGAGGAAGTATGACAGCAATGCGGTTTTCAGACATACAGATAATAAGAAGTGGTTTGCGCTTGTAATGGATGTCGCAGCTGATAAGCTTGGACAGCATTCAACGGAGTATGTGCCTGTTATCAATCTGAAGATCGATGATGTGTTTTTTCGAGACATGCTTATACAGCAGGAAGGTATTTTTCCGGCTTATCATATGAACAAACAGCATTGGATCACGGTTCTCCTTGACGGGACGGTACCTGAGGATAAAGTATTTAATCTGATCGATACGAGTTTTATGGCGACGGCTTCGGCAAAGAAAAAGCAGAAGATACGACCGCCGAAGGAGTGGATCATACCGTCGAATCCCGCTTATTATGATGTCATTCATGCTTTTGACGATGCGGAAGAGATCGATTGGAAGCAGGGGGCCGGGATAAAAAAAGGTGATACTGTATTCTTGTACGTTGGGTCACCGGTATCCGCAATACTATACAAATGCAAGGTGACAAAGACGGACATACCGTATCATTATGAAGATAAAAATCTGACTATCAGGGCACTGATGAAGATAAAACTGCTGAAGAGATATAAACCGGAGAAATTTACTTTTACGGTACTTAAGGAAAAATACGGTATATTTGCGATCAGAGGACCGCGGGGAATAACGAACAGCCTGAGTGAGGCGCTCAAGTAGATAAAACTTAGCAGGAGGAGAGTATGAAAAAGATAAAGTATGGACTTATCACAGCAGTCGTAATGGTTTTGACAGGGTGTAGTGAGACTGCACCGGTGGCGGACCCGGAGCCGGATGTTGCAGAAGTAACGGTTATCCCTGAACCTGCAGAAGATGATCAGGAAGTACCTGTGGCTGTCAGTACGATGTTAGGTGAATCGCCGGAATGGGTGGGACAGCTTCCCCAGGCTGCAGATGCAACGCAGCTTTTTGTAGTAGGTAATTATGAAGGAACTACGGCTTGGGTATCCATGCACGAAAAGGATGCTTCCGGTAAATGGCAGATGATAATGAGTACGCCCGGTTATATCGGGAAAAACGGACTGGGAAAGACAAAAGAGGGTGACGGTATGACGCCGGTAGGGACTTTTAAGTTTAATGCTGCATTTGGTATCGCGGCGGATCCCGGTTGTGCTATTCCCTATGTTCAGGCGGATGACGATACCTATTGGTCCGGTGACGGACGTGAAGGATATCATTACAATGAGATGGTAGATATAAAGGACTATCCCGATCTGAACAGGGAGGACAGCGAGCATATCCTGGATTATACGAGACAATACCAGTACTGCCTGAACATAAGCTACAATGAGGAAGGTGTTGCTGGACTCGGATCCGCCATATTCCTGCATTGTCTAGGACCAAAGAATCCGTATACCGGCGGATGCGTGGCAATCCCGGAAGAACAGATGCGTGTAGTAATGCAGAAGGTAAAGCCGGATTGTGTAGTAGTGATAGACAGACTGGCGGATCTGGATGGGACTGCAGCAGCAAAGGAGTCTGTTGCTGAGGATGGGCGTAAGCTTTCAAATGACTCTTCGGATTTTGTTCTCATCGGAGAGGTTATACCGGATGCGATACTCGAGATCCGGTATTATACAAGCTATAATTTTGTGGGCGATCGTATTGACGGTTATGAGGAACCGCTGGCAATGCTTACGCAAGAAGCTGCAGATTCGTTAAAGGCAGTGAGTGATGACCTGAGGGAAAAGGGATACCGTCTTAAGATCTATGATGCATACCGTCCGCAGATGGCCGTGGATAACTTCATGGAATGGGCGTTGGACGCCGATGATACAAAGATGAAAGAATACTTCTATCCTGAACTTGAAAAGGATGTACTCTTTCCGCAGGGATATATTGCCGAGTATTCCGGACACAGCCGTGGCAGTACGGTTGACCTTACCCTGTTTGATATGAAGACAGAGAAAGAATTGGATATGGGCGGAACCTTTGACTACTTTGGGGAACTGTCTCATCCGGATTATAAAGATATCACCGAAGAGCAATATGCAAATCGTATGATACTGCGGGATGCTATGATGGAACATGGCTTCAAGCCGCTGGAAGAAGAGTGGTGGCATTTCACCCTGAAGGATGAACCTTATCCCGATACCTATTTTACTTTTCCTGTGAACAGTGATTCTGTGGAGTAAGCAGAGAGTTACGGTTGCTCATTTTCAAGGCTGGGGCAAGGATCAAATATAGATATTTGTGTATTGCTAAAAAACTGCGATGTGACATAATGACATAAAAAGGCTTTTGAGCCCAAAAATGTCAGAAGAAAGATATGGAAATTAAACGGGATAAGTATTTGGAAGATTTACAAGATTGTATGCATAATGGCATGGTCAAGGTTGTTACCGGGATCAGGAGAAGTGGGAAATCTTACCTGATTTTTTCTGTTTTTAAGGAGTATTTGATAAATGAAGGTGTGAAAGCAGATCACAGATAAAGATGATTACTATGTTCTTCTTGATGAAGTACAGATGCTCGTAAATTTCGAGGAAGTCCTTAATTCAATGTTGCATATAAGGAATCTTGATATCTATGTGACCGGAAGCTAGTATCGAGAAGACGGAAGAATTGGAAACACTTCTCAATGTACTTGCTTCAGCGGTAGGTTCACTTACAAATCCGACAAAGATAGAGGCAACTTTTAAAAGTGTATTGAAGTCGAAGATATCCAGAAATACGATTGTGCAGTATATAGGATACCTGAAGGATGCATTTATCATCAATGAGGCAAACAGGTATGATGTAAAAGGCAGAAAGTACATCGGAACACCGCTAAAGTATTATTATGAAGATATTGGACTCAGAAATGCCAGGCTGGGATAAAAAGTGTTATGTCACGTTATTGGGGGAATTAATATCATGAATGATGAAGTAAGGACTATGACGGAACGGGAAAAAGACGATCTGCATGAAGCGGAGATGAAGCGTAAAGCAAGGGAGCCGTATCTTGATAAGGTACGGGGCTGTCTTATCGGAGGCGCCGCCGGCGATGCTCTCGGTTATCCCGTAGAATTTCTGAACGAAAACGAGATCAGGAGAAGGTATGGAAAAAAAGGGATAACTGCGTATGTAAAAGACAGCAAGAGCGGCAAAGCCCTTATCTCAGATGATACGCAGATGACTTTGTTTACTGCAAACGGTCTTCTTGTCGGTGATACAAGAGGCTGTCTGCGAGGTTTGCAGGGATCTCCGGCAGCATATGTGATGAATGCCTATATGGATTGGTATACGACGCAGGATGTACTAAGCATTGACAAAAGAGATAAGGAAGAGAAAAGCAGCAGCTGGTTAATGGAAATACCTGAGATGTATGTAAGAAGAGTTCCCGGGAATACCTGCCTGTCAGCATTGAGACAGTTAAAACACAATGGCGCATACAGCTTTGACGATATCTATAATAAAAGAAATGACAGTAAGGGAAACGGCGGTCTGATGCGAGTAGCTCCGCTTGCGCTGGATCATAACGGTTCTTCCGTATTGGACGGACTTGATAAGGATGGCGCCGATATAGCGAGGATCACACATTGTCATTCTCTTGGTTATATGCCTGCAGCATTTCTGACACATGTGATAAACCGTATAGTATATCCGCAACAGGATATGTCTCTGGAGGAGATCATAAAAGAAGCTAAAGAGACCATACTGCGTATATATAAGGATGACGAGAATGTCGCAAAACTGATATCAATAGTAAATCTTGCGATGAAGCTTGCCGGCAACAGAGATAAGGATGTTTTCAATATCAACAGGATAGGGGAAGGCTGGGTAGCCGAAGAGACTCTGGGTATCGCATTATACTGTGCATTACGTTACCGCGATGACTTCAGCGGAGGTATCATAGCAGCCGTTAATCATGACGGTGACAGTGATACCACCGCTGCAGTGGCGGGTAATATACTAGGAGCCTTATGCGGTTATGCCTCTATAGAACAGAAGTGGAAAGATGATCTGGAGCTCTCCGATATAATCCTGGAGATAGCTGATGATCTGTGTTACGGCTGTGTGATGGAAGAATACAGTACTTATATGGACCCGGTGTGGATAGGAAAGTATATCCATCATAAGTGGTTTGCCGATAAACAGGAATATAAGATTTTCTCCAGGGGTTGATTGCTGATCTTTTTCAGTACCGTGTAAATTCAACCGCTACAGGCCAGAGTATCATCAGCAGCACGGGCATAAGTACATCCCAGACTGTAGCCGAGCCGTGAACTCCGAATGATATCAGCAGACGAAAAGCTACAACAAAAGCTGTTGTGATAAGGCAGGGTTTTAAGATCTTTTTAATACGGTATATAGTCAGCTGCATTCTGTTTACCGGAAGGTATTTTGTGAGTTCCACGATATTCCTTACCTTTTTAGTCAGTGGTTCGGTAAAGGTCGCGTACTTTGATGCGTAAGTGAATATTCCCATTGCAAAGAGCAGGCATCCGTAAAATGCCACCTTAAGATATCCGTCATCGTATTCCAGACAGGGTATTATACTCAGAAGAAACGATACAACTATCAGGAATCCTGCCACAAAATTCAGCAATACATGATTCGGAAAATAAGTGGTCTCCTCTTTATAAAAAGCTGCGAGCCGTTCCTGCTGTTTTTTATCTTCTTTAAATGCTTTCATTGAATCCTCCTAATCTGCCTTCTTTCATGATGGCTACATAGTCTGTGTTCTTTTCTATCTCTGTCATATTGTGGCTGCTCATCAGCACCGTGATGTTTTTCTCCGCCAGCAGTTTCCTGAGTACGTTGAAAAACTCTATCCTGTATACCGGATCAAGTCCCGCAGTAGCCTCATCCAGGAGTAAAAACCTTGATCCGTGTGCTATCGCAAAGGCCAGTTGCATTTTTATTTTTTCGCCTCTGGACATCTTCATATAGGTATGGCTTTCGGCGATATCCATGGACTTCAGTGTTTCCTTATAAAGTTCCATATCAAACTTGTCGTAGAAGCCACCGAGGAGTTCACCGTTCTGCTTTGCGGAGCGTTCTTCGAAAAATCTGTTGTCCTCGGATACGAAGCCTATCGCATTCATGATATCCGCATGACGGCCGCTTATATCTTCACCTTCAAATAATATGCTTCCGGTATACAGAGTCTTTTCACTTAAGATGTATTTCATAAGTGTCGATTTGCCTGCACCGTTCTCACCTGCTATCGCATAGATATATCCGGGTTCAAGCGAAAAGCTTACATCTTTTAGCGCGAAGCTTTTGCTTTTTCCGCAGACGTTTTTAAATTCAAGACAAATATCACTCATCATTGTACCTCCTAAATCGTATCGTAAAGGGCTTCGGCCATTTCCAGAAAATCATCTTTGGAAATACCGGCATGCTTTACGTCACTGACTATTTCACTTAAACGTTTCTCGATCATCACCAGCTGCTTTTCTTTCAGATAATCCGTGTTGTATTCGCAGACGTAGAATCCTTTGCCTGCTACCGAGCGTATGAGGCCTTCTTTTTCAAGTTCTTCATAGGCACGCTTGGTGGTGATCACGCTCACAGCCAGATCAGCTGCCAGATTCCTTATGGAAGGAAGCGCTTCACCTGCTTTCAGTTCTCCGCTTACTATGGCATTCTTCAGCTGGTTGACTATCTGTTCGTATATGGCCAGGGTTCCCTGGGGCATCAGGTCTATCTTCAGCATCTGTAGTAATCCTCCTCACTCAAAGCTCCTGTTTTTATATCTTTATCTATTTCCTTCATAAGTTTGACGAACATCGGCAGTTCAACGATCAGCAGGAATATAAAGGAACCGATTATAAAAAGATAATCTTCTTTGGTCAGGTTACTTTCCGGCAATGCGAACTGTACATACATTGAAATGAACATCGCCGGTTTTAAAATTACTGCTCTCAAAAATTCCGTCTTTCCGTCGTGAACATTACCGAGGAAGCTGTACATGATGCCGCAGACCAGTATGTACATCAGTGACCAGAGGCTGACACCGTTTATCAGGTAAAGAACGGCGCACATGATCAGGATCAGCACTGAATGCAGGAGGCTCCGGAAGAGGTAAGCATTCTTAAGATATAAGGAACGTTCATCGGCGGACATCGGGCAGAGGTAATACATCCTGGATAGTTTAAGAGGATGTTTGGTCTGCGATATCCAAATGAATATCAGGGTGATGAACAGAATAGTGTCCCGCAACGCATCTGTCCATATATAAAAGCTTCCCTGTCTCAGTATTCCTCTGGCGATGATGATCAGCTGAAGTATGATAGGATATATCGCGATGTCTCCTACGCCCGGAGAGGAAAAGTTATTTATGGGGGTGTTCTTCCCGGTCATTATATAATCGTTAAAAAGTTTTCTGATCATTTTTATCCTTCTTTCTTACTATACAGATACATGAATTCTTCAATGGTCGGTGCCGCGCTCTTTAATTCGTCAGGACACTTTATTTTGCTCTTTACCAATGCTCTGGAAGAGTATTTACCCTCTTCAATGCCTATCACATATTCTTTATTCAGATTCTTCAGCAGATAGGCCTCGCCGGTAAGTATACGGTAGTGATCCCTGAAGCTTTCCATATCACCGGTAAATATCGTGCTGCCCTTGTCCAGGAATATCAGCTCATCAGCCATGCGGTCCAGGTCATCGGTGAGATGTGTTGCCAGCAGTACCGAGTGCCTGCCGTCTGCGATGAATTCCCGTACAAGCCTCCAGAAATCTTCCCGGAACTCCGGATCAAAGTTGGCTGTGGGCTCGTCGAGTATCAGATACTTGGGCTTGATACTTAAGGCAAAAGCAAACTGGCATTTAAGCTTCTCGCCTTTTGAAAGATCCTTAAAGCGCTTCCTTCCGGCGATCCTGAACATGTTCAGATATTTAATGTAGCTTTCCGCTTCATATGCTTCATAGAAACTTCCGAAGTGCTTACCGTTATCTTCGGGTGAAAGCTGCGGCATGAACAATTCGTCGACCAGTACACAGCCGAAGAGTTTCCTTAAGTTCTTCTCATTTGTCGCATAATCCATGTCGTCGGTTCTGATCTCACCGGCATCAGGATTCAGGAGACCTAAAAGCAGATTCAATAAAGTAGTCTTGCCGGCGCCGTTCCTTCCCACCAGTCCGCATATACAGCCTTCCGGTATCGTGAAGTTTATGTCTTTAAGTTCAAATTTTCCGAGTTTCTTGTAAACTCCCGTAAACTCTATCATAATAACCTCTTTTCCAACTGTGTATATACTGTCTATCAACTGTATATATGCGAATATACAGTATGTTTTTTTATTTGTCAAGTACTTTTCACAAATATTTCACAAAATCACCGGGGGCCGATTTCTTGCTACTTCTGCGGAATTATGGTAAAATACTGTCTTTGCATGGACAGCGAAGATTACGAAATAAAAAAATGTAAAGGAGTACAGGAGTACATAACAGAAATTGTCTTAATATAGAAATAAACTCTTGAAATACAGATAATGGAAAAATTCAGTGTAAAAAGACCATTTACCGTTCTTGTGGGTGTAATAGCGGCCGTTGTTCTCGGTTTTGTCAGCATGAGCAGTATGCAGCTCGATCTGTTGCCCGATATATCCCTTCCTTACTTAATGGTGCTCACGACTTATCCGGGCGCCAGTTCCGAAAAGATAGAAACAGAGATATGCGAACCCATTGAAGCTTCATTGGGTAAGATAAACGGAATAAAAAATGTTTCCAGTACCTGCAACGAAAACTATGGCCTGGTACAGCTTGAATTCGTGGATGACACGGATCTTGACAGCGCCATGGTCAAAGTTTCCAGTGCTTTAAACACTCTTCAGCCCTATCTGCCGGAAGATGCCGGCACTCCCTCCATAATAGAGATAAGCACCGATATGGTAGCCAGTGTTTATCTGGCTGTTAGTATGGAAGGCATGGAGATGGAAGAACTCTCCCAGTTCGTTCGTGACGAGATCACTCCCCAGTATGAAAAACAGAACGGCGTGGCTTCGGTTACGACTCTCGGTCTGGTGGACAAGAGCGTGGAAGTCAGGCTTAACGAAAAGAAGATCAAAGAGCTTAATGAGCGTATACTGGCTACGGTTGATGAGGCTTTTGATGATGCACAGGAGCAGCTGGATGATGCAAAGCAGCAGCTGGAAGATTCCCAGGAAACCCTGGATGAGAATCGTAAGAAGCTGGAAGATTCCAAGAAAGATCTGGCCGACGGCATAAAGGAACTGCTGGATTCGCAGCAGGAACTAAATGACGGAAAAGCGGAGCTTGCCGACAATAAGAAAAAGTGGGAAGACTCAAAGCGTGATCTCGAAAAGGCAGAGCAGGAACTGGAGGATAAGAAAAAGGAATCCAATGAAAAACTGGCTGATCTGAGTTATCAGGTGGATCAGGCTTCTGCATCTTTAGCGTCTTTAAAAACCCAGCTTTCACAGAGTGAAGCTACGCTGCCTGCTTTAAAGAAGGGTATCAAGCAGATCGATGAAGGCATAGCAAAGATAGATGATGGCATCAAACAGATAGATGACGGCGTAAAGCAGATCGATGAAGGCATAGCAAAGATAGATGAAGGCCTGAAAGCCATTGAAGAAATAGAAGCAAAGGGAATAACTGCAGATAATGTCGGAGGCATGATCTCAGGTCTGGAAAGCAATATTTCCCTGATAGAGACTCAGATATCCGCCCTGGATCCGAGTGCTGCAGACTATGAGGTCCAGCTGGCAGGGCTTAATACCCAGCTTGCCAATCTAAAAGAACAGCTGGCACAGCTTAAGCAGGCGAAGGCAGTGCTTGACCAGAAGAGCAGTCTCACCAGCCAGAAGAAGCAGCTGGAAGACCAGAAAACTCAGCTGGAGGAACAGAAGAAACAGCTCGAGGAGCAGAAAAAGGGCCTTGAAGATCAGAAAGCTTCTATCGAAGCTCAGAAAACCCAGACCGAGGCAACAGTCAAAGGACTGAAAAAAGCCATATCTGATATGGAAGGGCAGGTAGAGGATGCCTATAAAGAACTGGAAAAAGGCAAACTGGAGGCAGCAGCTTCCCTGGGAAGCGCCGATGCACAGCTTACTATAGGAAAGACTCAGTTAGACAGTGCAAAAGCCCAGTTTGACAGTGCCGAAGACCAGCTGGAATCTGCACAGGAACAGATCGATAACGGCTGGGACAGCATAGAAGACGGTCAAAAGCAGATCAATGATGGTCTGGAGCAGATAGAGGACGGTCAGAAGCAGATCGATGACGGCTGGACCGATTACGAAGACGGCGTAAGAAAATTCGAGAAGCAGAAGGCAGAGGCGAAGAAGAGTGCAAATGCAGATAAACTGCTGACCCTGGAGACTCTGTCCGGTCTGATATATGCGCAGAACTTTGAAATGCCTGCAGGCTATGTGGATGATACGGCAGATAGTTCATGGCTGGTAAAGATAGGCCAGAATTACGAAGATGTTTCGGAACTCAATGATATAGTGCTTACCAATATCAATAAAGTCGGTGATGTAAAAATCGGTGATGTGGCAGATATCGTTGTGATCGATAATGCTGATAAGAGCTATGTAAGACTCGGAAAAAACAAGGCCGTGATACTTTCGATATTCAAGAGCAGTACAACGGGTACCAATGATATGTCCAGGACCATTGCGGCGGCCAGCGAGGAGTTGAAAGCAGCACATCCCGGACTGCAGGTGACCACACTGGTGGATATGGGAGATTATATTGACATTATAGTAAAAAGTGTGCTTACTTCCATGGGCATAGGCGCATTGCTTGCAGTCGTGATACTGGCTATATTCTTAAAAGACGTAAAGCCTACTCTTGTGGTGGCGATAAGCATACCGGTTTCTGTTCTTACGGCTATCATGTGTATGTATTTCTCGGGCATATCACTTAATATGCTGTCGCTATCCGGTCTTGCTCTGGGTATAGGTATGCTGGTGGATAACTCCATAGTGGTCATGGAAAACATATACCGATTGAGAGGGCATGGTATAGAAGCGCCGCGTGCAGCGGTACAGGGTACCAGACAGGTAGCCGGCTCCATCATTGCTTCTACACTTACGACCGTGTGCGTGTTCCTTCCGATGATATTTACGACAGGTCTGGTGCGGGATCTCATCGCGCCAATGTGTCTGACCATAGTATTCTGTCTGATGGCATCGCTTTTGATAGCGATGACGGTGGTACCTGCTTCGGCTTCCACCCTGCTTAAGAACGCACAGCCTAAAGAACATCCTTTATTTGACAAGATAATGGTTCTTTATGAAAAGATCCTTCGTTTCTGTCTCAAAGTAAAGCCGGTGCCCATAGCGCTTGCGCTGGGCCTTCTGGTCTTCTCATGCATAATGATAGTACGTATGGGAATAGTAGTCATTCCCGAAATGACAATGACTCAGATGCAGGCAGATATTTCTTATCCTGAGGAGATGACGAGGGAAGAAGCATATGCAACCACGGATGAAGTGATAGAGCGTATGCTTAAGATAGAAGGTATAGGAACGATAGGTGTACTGACCGGAAACGGTTCAGCTCTTCTGGTATCCGAATCTGCCGGAGAGGATGATTTCCGTCATATGTCATTTATGATAATGACCGCAGATGAGAATGCCGGAGAGGAAGAGATAAAACGTATTAACCGTGAGATAGAGCAGATAGGTACCGATATGAGTATTGATCTGACCATGACTTCAATGGCTACAGAGATGGATTCGCTGACCGGAGGTTCGGGCCTGTCGCTTAATGTCTACGGTCAGGATATCGATGAACTTACACGCATTACAGGAGAGATCTGCGATATAGTTGATACGATAGACGGGTATGAGAATATCTCCAACGGGTCCGAGGATGCCGGAAAAGCCGCACACGTGACGATTGATAAGAATAAGGCCATGGGCCTGGGACTCAGCGTGGTACAGATATATCAGGATATAAACAAAAAGCTCACACATTCAAAGAGCGCTGTGACTATCACGGTTGATGGCATCGATATGGATATAGTGGTGGTGGATGAAACTAAGCCGATGACTTACGAGAATCTGCTGGACTATGAATTCACGGTTGAAAAGACCGATGATGATAATGATACGATCCATGAAGATCACAAACTCAGAGAGTTTGCTACAGTGGAAGTTAAGGATGAGCTTAACAGTATAAACCGTAAAAACCAGAGCAGATTTATGACTGTCACGGCATCCGTAGGTGAAGGTTATAATACAACACTGCTTACCAGAAAGCTGAAACCACTGCTTGATAAGTACAAGCTTCCCCAGGGTTATTCGATGGAACTGGGTGGCGAATATGATTCGGTACTTACCATGTTAAGGCAGATGGCGCTTGTGATAATACTGGGATTACTGATGGTCTATCTGGTAATGGTAGGACAGTTCCAGAGTCTCCTAAGTCCTTTCATAGTGCTCTTTACCGTGCCTCTGGCCTTTACCGGAGGATTCCTTACCATGTGGCTGTGCAGGGAGAACCTGTCAATGATCAGTATACTCGGTATAGTAGTGCTGATGGGTACTGTCGTTAATAACGGTATAGTCTTCGTGGACTATGCTAACCAGTTAAGAAAGGGCGGACTGGACCGTACTACTGCGCTGGTAGTAACAGGAAAGACTCGTATGAGGCCGATATTGATGACGGCGCTTACCACCATACTTGCGGAGTCCAATCTGATCATGGGCGACGATATGGGAGCTCAGTTAGGACGAGGCATGGCACTGGTCATCGCAGGAGGTCTTGCTTATGCGACCCTGATGACGCTGTTCATCATACCCGTTATGTATGACATACTGTTTAAGAGACAGCCTCTCGATGTTGACACGGGAAGCGAGAGCCTTGATGATATTCCCGATGATGCAGCGGAATACCTGGCAAGCCAGGACAAGGATGTGGAATTTATAGCTGATTAAATATCAGAGAAGATCACTTAGTTTCTTTTTATAAAAGAAGTCGTGTACCAGTTTGTCATACTCTTTCCACATGGGAAGGGTATGGCATTTTCTCTTTCTGGGACAGTTGTATTTCTTGTCGGCAAGACAGGCAACGGAAGAAAGGGAACCCTCCATATGCTCAAGGATCTCCCCGACGGTGTAATCTTTTGGAGCGCGCAGCAGCTTGTATCCGCCGCCTTTTCCGCTGACGCCGGTGACAAAATTGCCGTTAACGAGGTCCTTAACGATTATCTCAAGGTATTTCTTGGATATTTCCTGGCGTTCCGCTATATCTTTTAAAGGAATATAGTTTCCTCCGTTATCATTTTCAGCAAGGTCTATCATCACTCTTATCGCGTAGCGTCCTCTTGTAGATATCATATAAAAAACCTCCTTTGCCGTTGCTAAAACCTATTATACTACAGGAAAAATAGGTTTTTCAACGAAATTTGAAAAAAATATATAAAACCTATTGACACAGTAGGTAAATGATGATATATTAAGTCCAGCTCAAGAGAAAGGAGGAGCGGATCATGTGTAGAAAAGAGATGTGTTGTCGAATGCAATACTCCCGGGCGAAGACGATGGCCGGAGCGTCGGATGAAAAGATCCTGCGCCTCGATAAAGAACGATGTTGATGCTGAAATTCTGAAGCCATTTGCCCGGGACGAAATGAGCGCCCGGTTTTTTTATGAATAGAACCCCTCATCAGGGGGAAAGCCAAATAAAAAGAAAAAAAGGAGAATAGAAAAATGAGTGATTATAGATTTGAAACATTACAGTTACACGTAGGACAGGAGCAGGCTGATCCCGCAACGGATTCCAGAGCAGTGCCCATTTATCAGACAACTTCATATGTATTCCATAACAGCAAGCATGCAGCAGACCGTTTCGGTCTTGCAGACGCAGGAAATATTTACGGAAGACTTACCAATACCACTCAGGATGTACTGGAGAAGAGAGTGGCAGCGCTTGAAGGCGGCAGCGCAGCGCTTGCAGTAGCATCCGGAGCAGCAGCAATCACTTATACAATAGAAGCGCTTGCCGCTAACGGCGGACATATAGTAGCACAGAAGACCATTTACGGAGGAAGCTACAATCTCTTATCACATACACTTCCCCAGTACGGTATAGAGACAACATTTGTTAATGCTCATGACCTTGCAGAAGTAGAAGGAGCAATAAAGGATAACACAAGAGCAATCTATCTTGAGACTCTGGGTAATCCCAACAGTGATATTCCCGATATAGATGCCATAGCTGAGATAGCTCATAAGCATGGCATTCCCCTGGTAATAGACAATACCTTCGGCACACCTTATCTGATCAGGCCTATTGAGCATGGCGCTGATATAGTGGTACATTCGGCAACCAAGTTCCTCGGCGGTCATGGTACTACCCTCGGCGGTATAATCGTTGAGAGTGGTAAGTTTAACTGGAAGGAGAGCGGCAAGTATCCCGGTATCGCAGAGCCCAATCCCAGCTATCACGGTGTATCCTTCTATGATGTTGTGGGACCGGCTGCATTCGTTACCTATATAAGAGCCATACTCTTAAGAGATACCGGCGCAAGCATTTCACCTTTCAATGCTTTCCTGCTGCTGCAGGGTATAGAGACCCTCTCACTCAGGCTTGAGAGACATGCCGAGAATACAAAGAAGGTAGTTGATTTCCTTGCATCCAATCCTCTGGTTGAGAGAGTAAATCATCCCTCACTGCCCGATCATCCCGATCATGCGCTTTATCAGAAGTATTTCCCGAACGGCGGAGCTTCAATATTCACCTTTGATATAAAGGGCGGAAAAGAGGAAGCATGGAAATTCATCGATAATCTTGAGATCTTCTCACTGCTGGCAAATGTTGCGGATGTTAAGAGCCTTGTGATCCATCCTGCATCAACAACTCATTCACAGCTTACCGAGGAAGAGTTGAAGGATCAGGGCATATACCAGAGCACGATCCGTCTGTCCATAGGTACCGAGCATGTAGATGATATAATCGACGATCTGAAAAAAGGCTTTGCAGCTCTTCAGTAAGCGCTGCGGTTGACGCTTGGAGTATATGGTGATAGAGTAAAAAAACAGGAGGAAGGAAAAATGGCTAATATATATAAAGGAACACTGGGACTTATAGGTAATACACCCCTTGTAGAGGTAACGAATATAGAGAAGGAGCTTGGGCTTAAGGCAACAGTACTTGTAAAACTTGAGTATTTCAATCCCGCAGGAAGCGTAAAAGACCGTATCGCCAAGGCAATGATCGAAGATGCCGAGGAAAAGGGTCTGTTAAAAGAAGGTTCAGTGATCATCGAGCCTACCAGCGGCAATACAGGTATAGGCCTTGCATCCATCGCTGCAGCCAAGGGATACAGGATCATCCTTACAATGCCCGAGACCATGAGCGTTGAGAGAAGAAACATACTGAAAGCTTACGGCGCAGAACTGGTGCTGACCGAGGGCGCAAAGGGAATGAAGGGCGCCATAGCGAAAGCTGAGGAGCTGGCTAAGGAGATACCCGGAGGTTTCATACCCGGCCAGTTTGTTAATCCAGCCAATCCCGCAGTTCATAAGGCAACTACCGGACCGGAGATATGGAAAGACACAGATGGTAAGGTAGATATCTTTATTGCAGGTGTGGGTACCGGCGGTACCGTTACCGGAACCGGCGAGTATCTTAAGGAGCAGAATCCTTCGGTTAAGGTAGTGGCGCTTGAGCCTGCAGATTCACCGGTGCTTTCCGAAGGAAAGGCAGGAGCTCATAAGATCCAGGGTATAGGAGCCGGTTTCGTTCCTGATGTATTGAATACAAAGGTGTATGATGAGGTATTTAAGGCAGCTAATGAAGATGCTTTCGCAGCAGCAAAACTGCTGGCCAAGAAGGAAGGCATATCCGTAGGTATATCTTCGGGCGCAGCGCTTCATGCAGCCATCGAATATGCAAAGAAGGAAGAGAATGCCGGCAAGACCATAGTGGCACTGCTTCCTGACAGCGGCGACAGATATTATTCTACAGCGCTTTTCACAGACTGATAAAAAGTGAAAAATCATAAACTATTAAAGAGCGCCCATTCGCGCTCTTTTTTGTGTTAGCGCTTTGTTCTTGAATAATTCTGCAATTTCGGTATACTTAAGTGGTGTGAAAAATAATCCCGGGGGAATTACAAATATGAAACTTTCCGATCTTCTTTCCTATAAAGATATAGTGATACAGTGTCACGATAATCCGGATGCGGATGCTCTGGCCTGCGGATTTGCCGTGAAGAAATTTCTTAAGATGAAGGGAACGGAGGCGCGCTTCATATACAGCGGAAGGACTCAGATACAGAAATGCAATCTGACCAAGATGATAGAGCTGCTTAACATAGATATAGAGTATGTGGATACTCTTGAAAAACCGGAGTTACTGGTAACGGTCGATTGTCAGTACGGAGAAAGCAATGTTACGAAATTTGAAGCAGAGAGCATTGCCGTATTTGATCATCACCAGGTATCCACCGAGCTTCCCGAGATGTCGGAGGTACGCAGCACTTACGGTTCCTGCGCGACATTGATGTTTAAGCTGCTGGAGGAAGAAGGCATAGAGATTAATGACGATATAGAGCTGGCTACGGCTCTGTATTATGGACTCTTTACTGATACTGGAAGCCTTGCCGAAATATCCCATCCTGCAGACAGGGACCTGAGGGATCACGCTAAATATTCAAAGGAAGACATACTGATCTTCCGTAATTCCAATCTTTCCAGAGAAGAACTTGAGATAGCGGGAAATGCTTTAAAGAATGCATATTATGAAGAGAAATTCCCCTACGCGATAATAGAGGCAGAACCCTGCGATCCTAATATCCTGGGTGTGATAAGTGATATGCTGCTGGAGGTGGAAGGACTGGAGAGCTGCCTCGTATACAGCTATCTTTCTTTCGGCGTTAAGATCTCGGTAAGAAGCTGCAGCAAAAATGTCAAAGCCAGTGAATTGGCAGGCTATATAGCAAAGGGTTTCGGCGGCGGCGGCGGGCATCTGACCAAAGCCGGAGGATTTTTGCAGAGAGATCTCTTCGAGCAGAACGGACTCGAATATAAGAACGAAGTCATAGAAGAGCTGATGAAGGACCGTATGTTCAGCTACTACAGAGACAGTGAGATACGCTATGCAGGCGTGGAGGATGAAGATCTCAGTGATTATCGCAGCTTTATAAAGCGCGAAGTCCTGATGGGTTATGTGGAAGGCATCAATCTCGGAGAGATCGGAAGACGCGTGGTCATAAGGACGCTTGAAGGTGATGTTGAAGTAACGATAAAAGAAGACCTGATAATAGTCTTTGGCATAGAGGGCGAGATGTGGCCCATAGAAAAAAAGAAATTCGAAGTGTCTTACAGAAAGAGTGATGAGGAATATGTATATCCGGGAGAGTATGAGCCGACAGTGATAGATTCGGAAACGGAAGAACATATAAACATGCTTCCCTATGCGAAAAGCTGCATAGCTCTCGGAGGCAGCGGTATTTACGCAAAGGAACTGGATCACAGGGTTAAGATATTCTCTACCTGGGATCCCGATAAGTATTATCTCGGAGTACCCGGAGATTACCTGGCCGTAAGGACAGACGATCATAAAGATATCTACATCATAGCAAGAAATATTTTCAAAAGAACTTATATTGAAATAGTAGGAGAATAGCAGTATGAGGTATGATGCTTTTATAAGCTACAGACACAGCGAACTCGATATGGAGATCGCGAAGAAACTGCATAAGGGCCTTGAGACTTTTAAGATACCGGCTTCGGTCAGAAAGAAGTACGGAAAAAAGAAAATAGAAAGAGTATTCCGCGATCAGGAAGAACTGCCCATAGGAAGCGATCTGGATGATAATATCACGGCAGCTCTTAAGGATTCGGAATATCTTATTGTTATCTGTTCTCCGAGAACACCGAAATCAGTCTGGGTATGTAAGGAAATAGAAACCTTTATCAAGCTTCATGACAGAAGCCATGCGTTGGCGATACTTATTGAGGGAGAACCGAATGAGAGTTTCCCGGCAGCGCTGCTTACCGATGAGAACGGAAAACCCGTGGAACCGCTGGCTGCAGATATAAGAGGCGAAACAAAGAAGGAGCGCGACAAGAAATTCAAGACTGAGTTGATGCGGCTCTGCGCTCCTCTTATCGGCTGTGAGTATGATGATCTGAAGCAGAGACACAGAGAGAGGATAATACGCAGGAATATCTGTATAGCGGCAATTGCAGCAGTTGCAACAGCTGCGCTTGGTGTGGCTTTTGGACTTTACAATGCGGTAGTAGCAAGAAACATGGAAGCACTTGCTAAGAAAAATGCTGATCTTGCTTTGGAAAAAACCGTTATGGCAGGTCAGATATTCGACCAGTATCAGGAAACACAGAAGAACCAGTCCAGGTTTTATGCTGAAAAATCTCTTTCACTTCTGGAAGAAGGAAACAGGGAAGCAGCGATACTTACAGCGATAGCAGGATTGCCGGACGGAGGGCATGATGACAGGCCTTATGTTCCCGAAAATGAATTTGCCCTGAGTCAGGCGCTGCACGTATATGATGACGGAAGCGTGATCGATCATGACAGACTGCTCCATCATGATAATATAGTAACGGATATAGAATACTGTGCAGACGGAAAGTATCTCCTGACTGTTGACAGAAATGAAAATGTATATGTCTGGGATACGGAAAACTGGGAAAGAAAAGTGATGATACCCTACGTCATGGATGACAAGGGTTATCTTGAAACAGTTGAGGGCGCATCTGCCGATGAGAGCGGCGTATATATTGCAACGACAGCTTCCTTGACCAAATATGACTTTAACGGAGCTGTGCTGTTTAGCTATGAAGGAGATTCGGATTATCTGGGTTTTGAACTGTGTGAGGATAAGAGTATCGCAGTGCTGATCGGAACACAGAAGATAGATTTTGTTGACATGCAGGGCGGTAAACTTCTTTTTTCCAAGGAAAACGGTGACGGCGCTTCTTATAGTGCAAGAGGCGCATATATAGGAGAGGGAGTCTATGCGGCAACACATGTTTCGGCAGATGACAGCAGGACGATCCTTACGCTGATAGATACTGAAACCTGGGAAAGTACGGAAACGGAAATAAGGCACGATTACGTATTGAAGCTGGCCGGATCGAAGGAAGGATATGCAGTGGTACTCAGCTGTAATCCCGACTTTTATTACGGAGCCGGAGTGACTGAGCTTGGACTTGAGCGCATCAATAAGGACGGAAGCAAAAGCTGGTCGGAGGATCTTAACATACAGATAATCAATACCGCTACTTTCAATACGCAGCTGAAGGTTCAGGATTATAACAAAAAAGTAGTATTTGCTGTGGAGAACGGCGCCTATATCTATGATGCGGAAGACGGAACTGAGAGCGGACGCTTAGCTATGTTCGGTGAAGTGGAAACGATGCTGCTCTCTACCAATTCAAGTGTTGGCTGCGTGGGTTATTCCAACGGTGTGATGGACTGGATCGATACGGATAAGATAATGCTGTATGACGACTACAGGCTGGATACCGGCATTTCTCTCAGGGATATGTACTTCTTCGGAAACGAAAGAGTGATAATGAGCAGATCATCGGATATCTACGTGCTTAGTTATCATAAGGGAGAGGGATTGGAAGAGCTTCCGGAACTCGATAAACGTTATCTGGCTACAGCGATATCGCCCTCAGGCAGTTACTATATGATGAATGATTATATGGATGGCAAGAGCTACAGCTTCTATGATAAGGACGGAGAGCAGCTTTATGTATTTGATCAGAGCAACAATTACGCATTCGATATATGCTGTCAAGATGATAAGACCCTGCTTGCTACGTCGGAAGGAATATGGGAGATAGATCCATATAAGGCAACGGCAACGCTGAATACATATAAAACACTTGGCAGTGACAATATTTACTCCAGAGGAGAGTTCACACGAGACGGGAACTTCTGTGTGGTATGGAACATTACTAAATTAGCAGCATTTAATATGAAAGATCAAAGTCTTGTATATGAGCAGGATTGTGAAGAAATGACAGGCTGCGCTGAAATTTCAGAAGACGGGACAAAGATACTTATCTCGTCGACAGGGAAAAATCTTTCGATCATAGATACGGCAAGCGGGAAAACACGTGAATACGAGGATGTCAATCTTCGTGAGACCGCTAACAGCTATACTTCGGATTATTTAGCCGTAAATCCTTCGGGAACGACGGCAGCCATGTTCTGCGCAGACGGAAAAGTCCGTATCATCAATACCGAAGACGGCAAGCTGGTAGCAAGCCTGCCTATGCAGATAAATCTCAGCAGCTTTATACTTTTTGATAAGCAGGGAAAGCATCTTATCATGCAGGGAGATGATCATACAGTTTATATCTGGGACATCAATAAGGGTGAATACAGCAGTATCATAACTGCTTATTCGGATCTTAAATATATAACTACGGATGATAAGGATGGCATGATCATCTGCTGTGAAGGTACGGGTATTCATGTTCTTGAGGATAATACTTTTGCAAGGATAGCTTATGTACCGGATGGCATAGCTTATATTGCTGACGAGAATGCATTTATCCAGAGAGACGGTACCAATGTATATAAGAATTACTATATGGATTACAAACAGCTTATAGAAGAGGCAAAACGGCAATTCCCCGATGCAAAGCTCGGAGCCAAAGAAAAGAAGGAACTTAATATAGAATAAAGTTTAAGTATTTGACACGATATTCTTTGCCCAGATGCCGCTGTGCACCATACCGCCGCCGATAAGACATTTGACGATCTCCAGTGACTGTACGATGATCATCATGTAGAGTACATCTATCTGAGTGAAACGGCTCAGTATAAAAGCAGTCGGTACCGAGAGCAACCATACGAAGCAGCTGTCAAAGATAAAAGTGATAAGCGTGTTGCCGCCGGAACGTATGGTGAAATACGAAGCATGTGTAAAACCGTAGAGCGGCATCAGTACACCGCATACTACGATGAACTGCGAAGCCATGTGACGTACATGATACGAAGTGTTGTATAACAGAGGGAAGAAGGGGCTTATAATAACCATAAGTATACCGAAGATAAGCCCAAGCAAGGTTGTGAAAGCTATCATCTTTCTTGCATGGTCTTTTGCTTTGTCGATATCACCGCTTCCCAGTATCTGGCCTACTACTATTCCCACAGCCTCTCCCATTGCGAGGAATGACACACCCATTAAGTTCCAAATGGTTGACTCTATATTCAGCGCAGCGACAGCATCAAGACTCCTGACTGAGTAACTCTGATTTAAGATCGTCTGACCGAGAGCCCACAGAGTTTCATTTGCCATAAGAGGAAGGGATTTTAAGATAAACTTACTTACCAGTCTCATGGGCACACGGAAGTCTTTGAAGGCACCTTTGATGAATTGGTGTTCTTCAGAATGTCGCAGGGTATAAATGATGATAAAGCCCATCTCGACAAATCTGGATATGACGGTTGCAACTGCAGCACCTTTGGCGCCGAGAGCGGGAAGTCCGAAAAGTCCGTATATCAGAAGAGCATTGCCAACGAGATTTACAAATATGGCAACTATGGAAGCTGTCATCGGAGCTTTGGTCTGTCCGGTATCACGCAGCGTTCCGGCAAATGCATTGGTTATGCCAATGGGTATAAGACCTATCAGCATGATATCCATGTATTCTATGCCTATACGCAGGGTTTCTTCCGCATCTTCAACTGCACCTTCTCCTTGAAGAAAAAGAGCGATCAATTTATCTGAAAAGATGAAATATACAAGTATGCTCAGCAGAGTCAGCACGGTATTGATCATCAGCTTGAAACGGAAAGTATAACGCACACCCTTGATGTCATTCATCCCGTAATACTGCGCTGTGAAGATACCCACACCTGCCGAGGCTCCGAAGATGAGCAGATAATAAACAAATATCAACTGGTTGGAGATGGCAACGCCCGACAAAGCATTGGTGCCGACTCTTCCGATCATCAGATTGTCAAGAAGGCTCACGAAATTAGAGATACCGTTCTGTACCATGATCGGTACTGCAATAGCCAGTATCATCTTATAAAACGCCGCATCACCGACATATCTGTTTTTTAAACTCTTTTTTTCCATGAGTCACCATACTAACACAGTTTCGTATAATGGTCAATCACGGGGACGGTTCCGCGGTTGATTGTCAACAATCAACCGCGGAACCGTCCCCGTGATTGACCGCGAGTCTGTAAGTATAGTAAAATGGTGGCATGTATGAAGATAACAGACAAAGCAGATTAAAGTATATATTGATCCTGGTCCTTCTGGGTGGATTCATTGCTTATTGTGTATATGCAAACGGCACAAGGAATCATCTGAACGGGCTTACAGAGCCTATACAGACGGAATGTGAGGGCGGTACGGAATTCACATTAAAAGGTTATGATGTGAAGATAGATTATCTTTATGAATATGATGCAACGGCGCTGGTGGTGCATACCAAGAACTATTTCGGGAATGATCTGGGTAACAGATTATCACCGAAGGATGTGGCACTGGCATGGGGAAGCGTGGCTGCCTGTAATGAACTGATAAATTTTCACTGGAGACAGACAGGACGATGGGTATATTGGAGGACTAATACCTATGAGGAGCTGCAACCTGTCGGCGATGAATCGGATGTGGACCGCCAGTCTTCAAATAATCATATGGTACCTGCGGATGTCAGTGTGAGAAGAAAGATAGCTAAGATCCGAAGAGGGGATGTTGTGAGGATCAGAGGATATCTGATAAATATAGAAGCAAAGAATTCCAATGGAGCGACTTTTCACTGGAATTCCAGCACAAGCAGAAATGACTCCGGAAACGGAGCCTGTGAGCTTGTCTATGTTACTGATGTAGAATGGGTGAAATAAAAAAGGCCACGGGGATCGATGCCCCGTGGCTGTTTATAAGGGAACGGATCAGCGGGATTTATATTTTGTGCCGTAATCGGAACCGTTGATGGTGATGCTTCCCATGTCTGTATTAAGTGAAAGGCGGAGATCCTCAATATTATTTGAAGTACTTATTTCGATGCTTCCCATATCGCAGTCGGCTTCAAGATCTTCGAAATCC
>JAEEIK010000044.1 GCA_016281335.1 Lachnospiraceae bacterium
CATTAACATAGTACATACCGCAACGCTCAGCTTCTGACTTGATAGCCTCCTGAGCCTGCTTCTTGGTACCTACGAAGAGTACGGTACCGCCCTGTGCTGCGATGTCGGAAATAGCATTGTATGCCGCATCAACCATACCTACAGACTTCTGCAGATCGATGATGTAGATCCCGTTACGCTCCGTAAAGATGTAAGGAGCCATCTTAGGATTCCATCTCCTTGTCTGATGACCGAAATGTACACCGGCCTCAAGCAGCTGTTTCATTGAAATTACGCCCATTTTTATTTCCTCCGTTTTGGTTTTACTTCCACGGAACTCACAGTTTCCTGCACCGAAACGTGCTCCGTGTGTAATTTTGCAACTTTAATATATTACCACGAAAAATCCCCTTTTGCAAGGGGATTTTTTCGGAAAACTTTAGTATTTATCCAGGTTCAGATCAGTTCGTCTATATTCGATTTGTCAGCCACGGAAGCCCGGCAGGATATAGTCTCACCCGGGAACTGAGTCTTATCCACAAGATGATTGTACATCCATATGATGGGATCGTGCCCCTGACCGAAGGAATCCTGGCTTAAAATAGTTCCTATTGCGCCGTTTTTAATATAGTCAAATAGTGCAGGTGTCAGATCAAACCCAACGATACAGGTCTTTCCGAGACACTTTGCATCAATAACAGCCTTGGCTGCCTCAGCCGGGAAACCGTTAGTCAGGAACAGCACCTTGATATTCTTATTTTTCTCAAGAAGCGCACGGGTCTTCTTATATACATCATCCCCGTCGTCATCAACTTTGACCTCCTCGGTGATATGTATATTTTTGTATTTTGCCACGGCATCAACAAAGCCTTTTCTTCTCTCCACGTTGCCGATAATGGAATCATTTCCCATCAGTATGCCGACATTTCCGCTTTTATTCGCCAGTTCGTATGCTGCCTTGGCTGCCATGGCACCCTGTTCGATGGAATCAGGCTTCAAACAGGCAAGACGCAGGTTCTTATCACTGCAGTCGCAGTTGTAGGTCATCAGTTTTACGCCTTTTTTCACCGCATCATTCAATACGCCTTCTACACCGCCGAGGAAGCCCGGATAGATGATGGCATCAAACTTCTCATCCACCAGCCCGCGTATAAGATTACGGACCATTTCATCACCGTCACCCTCACCGAACACTATGGGTACGAAGCGGGCTTTGGCCTTTAACTGTTCCAGTTCCTTGACCGCATAATTTGCACCGCGTTCTACTCCGTACCAGAATTCATTATCGTACATGGACAAAAGAGCTATCTTTATCTCTTTGCCGGCCCTTGCCTTTGTAGGCGATATACCGGTATCGAATCTTCCGAGCAAACGTCTTATTCCCGACAGCATGCCGTCAAGGGCCGCCGTATTCTCGCCTATCTGGGCCGCCTCATTCGTAACATCCCTGGAAATCTCAGCTATCTCAGCAGCCATATCATTGATATCCCCTGCCGTATCGCACAGCCTGGAGGCTATATCTTTTGAACGATCGTAATTGCTCTCCATTACACGGAACAGTTTATTTATATCCGTGAGCCTGGTCTGTATCTGGTTGGAATTGGTATTTATCGAACGGAAAGAACTGTTTACCTCACCAAAGGAGGCTTTACTGTTATTATAGGTATCCGTACATTTAGCTATGCTTTCGGTGACACCAGAACTGCTCTGCATTATCTCATTAAGTATGGCATTGATCCTGTCCATGCCTTCCCTGGTCTGCTCTGACATGCCGGTCATCTCGCTGGCAACAACCGCAAAGCCCTTACCAGTCTCGCCGGCTCTGGCCGCTTCTATGGATGCATTAAAGGACAGCAGCTTCAGCTGGTTGCTGATCCCGACTATAAAATCACCGACTTCATATACTTTCTGTATCTGGTCATTAAAGCGTTTGATAGTGTCGTTGATATCTTGCAGATCAGCTGAAACCACATCCATCTCACTGCTGTATTTTTCAAGATCGGCAATACCGCGGTCACTGATCTTCCCGGTCTCCTCAAGCATATTGACGATATCATCCATTGAATTACCGATCTCTTTAAGCTGCTCGGAATTGGAATCAACCAAAGACATATTGTCCTGCACCATATTAAGCTGCATGGCAGTCTTCTCTTCCACGCTTATGGTATTCCCGGCAATCTTCTCGTTATCTTTCCTGTTTGCCTCCATGCTGTTTGTCAGCTTTTCCACGGCATCGGAAAGCACAACGGTGTTCTGCTTCGTGGACTCCATAAAAGTTAAGAGATTTGATTTGATAAGATTCAGTCCGGAGGCGATTATATCCTGGCTGCTCTTATTTCCCTCGACCGGTATGTCATCAATATTAAGCTTTCCTTTGACCAGCTGCTGGGCATTATATACCATCTGCTCCTGTTTCTTTTTACTGAACAGCCAGAATATAATGCCTGCCAGTATAACCACCAATTCAATGATTGCTATAACTACAAATATCCCCATGATACCCCCCTTTCAGATCTGCTTATATGTTGTTGAAAAAGCCTCAGTCCGGTAATCTTTCTCCTATATGGAGTCTATAGTCACTTTCATATATGGCGTCCAGTCTGCTCCTATAAACATAATCAGTCATATTTACAACAGTTTTATCTACTACACCAGTAAGGACAAGGCATATGATTATTGTGAGTATGCTTTCCGGCACGCTTTTCCGTTTCTTTCTCCCCGGATCATTTACGGTTTCATCCCTGTACTTTTCATTGGATCTCTGTTTATTGAAAGCTGCAGCTCCGATCAACCAGAATATAGCCGGGCCGGCCAGGAAAAAAATCATCGCTTTACAATCCTTAACATTCAGAGCTGTCCACTTTGCAACATATACAACTATAAAGATCAACTGGACTGCTGCAACCGCCACACAGATATAAGACATCACCCGGCTGCCTGTATCGTCCTTTTCTTCTTCCGTATAAGCAGGATCCCCGTTATAAACAGGCTGCAGTTTTTTGTTATAAGGCACACTGATGCCTCTGTCTTCAAGCTTTTTGATATATACAAGGCTGTCCGCATAAGCATACCAGCATACTATCATCAGCGGCAGACATGCTACAAGCAGGAGTCCCGCAGTGGCAATGATCACGGTCGACTCAAGCTCTCTGGGCTCCAGCCATGCAAACAGAAATGATACAGCAAAGAGCGCTGTAAAAACAATTGCGCATATCTTAAAAACCTTATTGTCTCTTTTGTCGTAACGAAATTTCATATATCTGTTCCTATCCCATTATGATCAAAGAGTAACATGAACTATATTGCTTATAACCTCGCCGACGTATATTCCGCCCTTGTTGATGGTAAGCCTTATTCTTAGTGTATTGTCTCCTGATCCCGGCGTTCCGACTATATTGATCGTTCCTGTCCAGTCAGATGTCAGATCCTGTGTCGAAATACTTACACCCTCAGAAGCCTCATAAAGGTCTATAACATATTCATAACCTTCGGTACAGTTTGCTAGTCTGTAACCGATCATTGCCCTGCCTTCAAAAGGATCCGGATCGATACCTGAATCTACATCTTCAAAAGAAGGAGCCGGAATAACCGTAACCGTACATGTAGCGGTCTTCCCTCCTGCTGCAGCCGTAATTACAGCAGTTCCGGGCGTACCGCCTTTGATCAGTACTGAAGTGCCTGATGACACCACAATCGCAACAGAAGAATCACTGCTTTCAAAAAGCACTTCGGCATCACTGGGATCAACCGAAACGCCGGTCTCGTTGCTGCCACCCTGTAAAATGGTCATGGAATCAACATTCCAGGACAGCGAGTTGACGGTCTTTGCACTTACGGTCACCGCACAGCTTGCGCTTGCTCCGCCTCCGTCGGCAGCCGTAGCCGTTATGGTTGCGCTGCCTGCAGCAAAAGCTTTTATGTTTCCGCTGCTGTCTACAGTGACTACAGACGTATCACTGCTTGACCAGTTTATCGTTTTATCAGTCGCATTCGAAGGTGAAATCGATACAGTGAGAGGTATCTCATCTCCCACATTCATCTCGACAGAACTGCTCATCATTATGCTTTCAACCTTCACAACAGGATCATCCGTCGGCGTCGGATCTTCCGTCGGTGTCGGCTCATCTGTCGGTGTAGCCGTCGGAGTCGGAGTTGCTGTCGGTGTCGGTGTGTTTGAAGGCGTAGGTGTCGGCGTATTCGTCGGCGTTGCCGTGGGTTTCTTAGTCGGTGTCGGATTATTTACCGGCGTAGGCGTAGGCTCCTCTGCTTCCGGTGTCGGAGTAGGTGTCGGAACAGGAGGCGGTGTAGCCGGCCTTTGCGTCGGTGTTGCCGTAGGTGTAGGTGTCACCGAAGGCTTGGGTGTCCCCGGCTTATTGGTTGGTGTCGGAGTATTGGTAGCTGTCGGTGAAGCCGAAGGCGCATCCGTAGGCTCCTCCTCTTCTGTCGGCGAAGGCTCCTCTGTAGGTGTAGCGGCCTTAGTCGGTGTCGGCGAAGGCAGTCCTTCCGCTATGCCTTTGATCTTATCCTTTGACCAGCCGGTTGCATCACATACTTTATCCAGCAGTTCTTCATGTTCTATCAGGTACCTTACCACTTCATCCGGCAGATCATCTTCCGTTATACTGAGTTTTTCAAAGGTAACGCTGTCGTCCATATTGTCGGTGTCATTACAGTAGACGTATATTATCTCGCCTTCCTCCACCGTTGTAGTCTTTTGTACTCCTGTTTCGGGATTGATGCCCACCACTTCCACTTTACCGTCGGTTATAAGTATACCGTCATGACCGTCTTTATCCACAAACACATAGCCCGAAGTACCTCTTATACCTGCGATCATGGTAGCCGTACGTATCTGAAAACTCTCATCAGCTTCCAGCTTCTTACTGACATCAAAAAACAGTGAACCTTCTTTCAGATTCAGATCAAGATTTTTTCCGCTCTGATTGAATTCGGCAACGCTGCTTTCCTGAAGCGTAACAGCCTTATTATCATCAAGACTTATGGACGCAAGACTCTTAACTGCGGTAGACAGAACATCTCCGCTGTTAAGTTTAAGATTATCCACTATGGTTTTGGTCTTACCCTTGGATTCAAGGGTAACCGTTCCTTCAATCTTTAATAAACGCATGGTCGTAGCCGAAAGCTTATTCTTTCCGCTAAAGACCAGGATCAGAATTACGGCTGCAATAAGAATGACCGTAGCGGCGCTTCCGATTATCAATAGTTTTTTCTTATTCTTCATATCTATCCCCTCATCAGTCAGCCTGATTTGCTGACAGCGCTCCCCACAAAAAGGGAGAAATCTTATCTTACGCTGTAATCAACAAAACTGATATTCATCCTGGCACCTGTTGATATACCCGGGATCTTTGCATCCAGATCATATTGCCACATCACGAATTCGTAAGGATAATCAGGTATATCCGCTTCTTCGGAATACCAGGTCTCATAATCTGTAAGCGAGCCAAGGCTGTATTTCTGTATCAGCGTTGCCTTGGTACCATACAGAAGAGTAAAGAAGCCTTCGGCTTCAACCTCTTTCATAAAACTGATGGCACTGTTGGTACGCGGCATTTTCTGCAGATTGTCGGTTCTGGACTTTCCTTCTCCGAGCTGCTCTGCTGACAGAGCCAGCGGATATTCAAGTGTTATGGAATTCATGCTTATGGTATCCAGACAGAATCTTGCTTCTTCCAGGCCTTCATCCGGCGTAACAGCGGCAGTCACAAAATAAGCTCCCACCTTAAGCCCTGCAGCCTTTGCCTTTTCATAATTATCCAGAAAAGCATCATCTGCATTGATCTCTCCCGAACTGTAGCCCCTCTGTCCGAGTCTCAGCATCACAAACTCAATGCCGTTTTTCTTTAAAGCATTAAAGTCAACCACTCCTTCATCTTTGGAGATATCTACGCCGGTATAACTTTTCTTTGCTCCATTCTCATAATACAACATTAAGGGCTTTTTAAAAACCATATTTGAAAAATCATATTCATTTTTTTTGAGATACGGGTTGATATCGACCCATTCCCCGTCATTCTCTCCGGTCTTTATAAAGGTATGATTTCCGTCCTTCGAGGGATCATCCGGATCGATCTCCTCTTCATTTTCTGTTCTGTCGGGTATAGGGGTAGCTATAATTGCCGGATGATTACCGTCGGCATAATCATCCCAGAAATCCAGATCCTGAGCCGTAAGTTTGGAATGTCCTTCTATCACATCCAGCGGTGACGAAGTCGGCGTAACTGATGAAGCAGCAGCTTCGCGCGCTTCTCTTGCAGCCGCCGCTGCCTTTCTTTTCTTTATATTGTTCTGATTTACGAGCATAACTATAACAAGGGTAACGAGTATAAAAAAGCTTGCCACCAAAGCCGCGTTCTTTAGCGTCCCGTTGCTTTTGTGGTGTATATACTCGTCAGTTCTTTCGTCATAATCGTTGAAATCATCATCCAGCTTCATGCTTTTGCCTTTCTTCCGGCTATCTTCTTAAATGCCTTTCCTACAAGTGATACCGCAGGCCCCAGCAGAACCACCATGGATACAAGTCCGGGATTCAGCTTACCTCCGAGCAGGCAGCCTATGACCACAGCCGTTCCGTCATAGATCATTCGCAGTATAAAGAAGGGAAACTTCGGTAACGCATCTGATATTACCTTTGCCAGGCCGTCATAAGGGCTCATACCTGCATCTGCATTCATATATACCGCAGCTGCGATCACAAAACCCACGATAGTCACTGCAAAGATCAGCGCTCTCATGGGAAATACTTCAAAATATTCACGGGGTATGCATTTAGACCATACGAATCTGAAGAAATCCGCGATATAGCCTATGCAGACCATATTCATGATCGTACCCGGACCTATCAGCTTTCTTCCCCAGATCAGAAGCGGTATGAAGATGATCGCATTAAAGATAAGTTCCTCCGTGCCGAAATCAATCCCTATGGTCCTTGCTATCATCAGGTTCATAAAGCTGAATGGATCGGTTCCCATATCAACTTCTATCAGAAAAGACAAAAAGAAACCCATAAAGAAGATTCCGACGCACATAATCGCGATCTTTAAGGGTGGAAAGCGTTTAAAAAATTTATCCTTAAGTTCCTTAGCAGACATATCAATTACCGCCCGGCCGTTTTATACTCCGGAAAACCGCTGCTCACAGAGATATTTAAGTTCTTGTCGATAAAAAGAGCTTCTGCTCCCGGCGTGTTTTCTATCAACTTCATGCCTTCTTCCGTACCCATTACAAAGCAGGTTGTGGACAATGCATCCGCTTGGACGGCATCCCCGGATACTATTGTAACCGAAGACAATTCGTTTTCTACCGGATAACCGGTCTTTGCATCCAGTATATGATGATATAGATAGCCGTTTTTCTCAAAATAGCGTTCGTAATTGCCGCTGGTCACAACAGATATTTTTCCTGAAACATCTATGGTTACCAGAGATTCTCCGTTTGAGAACGGCTTTTCTATCCCTATCCTGTACAGCTTATTCCCCGTTTTCGTTCCGCATACGGAAACATTTCCGCCAAGATTAAGCAATCCGGCCCTGCAGCCCGTTTCCATAAGCCTGTCGGCAATATACCCTTTGGCAATAAAGCCGAGATCCAGCTTAGTCCCGGGATCCGACAGTCTGACATTGTCTCCGTCTATAATAAGCTTATCAAAGCCGACATGCTTAAGAGCTTCATTAATGCTTTCTTCCGATGGTACTGATGCATTATCCTCATCCTGATGAAAATCCCAGAGCGAAGATACGCTTCCTATGGTAGGATCTATCCTTCCGTCGGATATCTCGTAATAATACCTGCATTTCTCCAGAAGCTCTGTCGTCTCCGGCGATACTTTTACAGCTTCACCCCCGGCTGCATTGATCCTGTATATGTCCGATCCCTCTATGGTTGCAGAAAAGAGCCTTTCATAATCCTCTGTTTCTTTTATAAACTCCGAGGCCGGCTTTCCGTCATATACCGTAACACTGATAACAGTATCCAGTGCAAAAGCGCTTGCCGTATCCGCCTTCTTATCCGAACAGCCGGATATCAGCATTAACAGAAGGAGAAATAAAAACAGCTTTTCAGACTTCATGAATTATAGTCTTCCTCGGACATTTCTCCATGCAGACACCGCACTTTACACATTTATCCTGGTCAATATGAGCTACCAGCTCACTGACCGTCACTGCGCCGGCTTCGCAGTTTTTCATGCACAGACCGCAGCCGATACAGCCGGTCTTGCAGCTCTTCATCACATCCGGACCTTTGTCCTTTGAAGAACAGGCTACCAGATACTCTGCGTCATACGGCACAAGTTCTATCAGCTTCTTGGGACAGATCTCTACACATTTGCCGCAGGCCTTACAAGCTTCTTTATCAACTACGGCTATCCCCTTTACGATATGTATTGCGTCAAACTGACATTCTTTCACACAGCTTCCGTAACCGAGACAGCCGTATACGCAACTTTTATCCCCGCCCCCCGGCGCAAGACCTGCCATACGGCAGTCCGCTTCGCCGTGATATTCATATTTCTTTTCCGCAGTCTCGCAGTTACCGGCGCACTTAACGTATGCAACCATATGAACCGAATCTCCGGCTTCCACTCCCATTATTTCAGCCACTTTTGCGGCTACGGTTTCTCCTCCCACCGGACAGCCGTTTACCGGAGCCTCCCCCTTAACTATGGCAGCAGCAAGTCCCGAACACCCCGGATATCCGCAGCCTCCGCAGTTATTTCCCGGAAGCGTTTCAATGATCTTATCTTCGCGTTCATCGGTTTCCACATGAAAAATCTTTGCGGCAAAACCGAGAAAAAGTCCCAGCAAAAGTCCGAGTATTCCTATCAGCAGTACAGCTGTTAACATAGCACCGTAGTTCATCTCTTAACTCCTATAACAATCCCGAAAAGCCGCAGAAAGCAATTGCCATGAGTCCTGCTGTTATCAGAACTATCGGCATGCCCCTGAAGGGCTTCGGTATATCGTTGTAACGCATCTTTTCCCTTATACCTGCAAGTATGCATATAGCTATCGCAAAGCCTGCTGCGGTTGCGAAGCCGTTAACCACTCCGTAGAAGATGCTGTATTCTTCCTGAACATTTGTAAGCGCCGTTCCAAGTACGGCACAGTTAGTCGTGATCAGCGGAAGATACACGCCCAGAGACTGATACAGAGAGGGTACGCTCTTTTTAAGAAACATCTCCACAAACTGTACCAGCGCCGCTATAACAAGTATGAATACTATAGTCTTTAAATATTCCAGCTCAAAGGGCACCAGCAGGAATTTGTATATCACACCTGCCACAAGACTCGACAGGGTAATAACAAATATAACAGCCACTCCCATTCCCGAAGCAGTCTTCAGCTGCTTGCTGACTCCGAGGAAGGGACACAGTCCGTAAAACTGTGACAGCACTACATTGCTGACAAGGGCGGAACCAACAGCTATTACCAGCAGTTCTGTTAAAGTACTCATCTTGCTCCTCCCTTCTCGTCATAGAATTTATGTATGCAACTGTCATTGCCACAGGATAAACAATCAGTGTCGCAGCCGGCCTTTATCTTGCTCTCCCCTTTTTCTTTCAGCTGTCTGTCACGTATCACGCTCATAAGCGCATTGATGCCGGCCAGCACAAAGAAAGCGCCGGGAGCCATGACAAAAATGCTTATCGGCACCATGCCTATGCTTTCCAGCTGTTCCTTAAAGCTGATACCGAATACAGAAAAGCTGCCAAGTATCTCCCTTACCGCACCGATCAGAGTAAGGGCAGCCGTAAATCCGAGTCCCATACCAAGCCCGTCCATCAGTGAAGCAAATACACCGTTCTTAGATGCAAAGGCCTCCGCGCGCCCGAGTATTATACAGTTAACTACTATCAGAGGGATGAACATGCCCAGTGCCGAATTAAGCGCCGGCAGGTATGCCTCCAGAAACTGTCCTACTATCGTAACAAAAGAAGCTATGATGACTATGAACGCCGGGATACGCACCTTATCCGGTATGACATTTCTGAGAGCAGATATGATGATATTGCTCATCGCAAGCACCACGGTAGTCGTAAGTCCCATACCCAGACCGTTAATGGCGCTGGTAGTCACTGCCAGTGTAGGACACATTCCCAGCATCAGCACAAAAGTCGGATTTTCATTTATGAGTCCGTTGATAAACGGTTTCCATACGGAATTCTTTTCTTTTTCCATGCGCTTTACCTCAGATAAGTCCTGAAATAATCAAGTCCGGCATTGACGCCGTTCACAAAAGCCCTGGTAGTAATGGTTGCGGAGGATATCGCATCTATCTCGTTTTCGGCAGCAGCTCCTCCTTTTACATAAACAAAACTTTCGGCATTTCTGTCCTTAAACTGCGGGATCAGTACCTCCTCAGCGTTAAGTCCCAGTCCCGGAGTCTCGGAAGTCTCAAGTATGGCAACACCTCCCAGTGTTCCGTCCGATTTTATTCCCATACTGAAACGTATGGCTCCTCCATATCCTTCTTTGTTACAGACATTTATTACATAACCGCAAAGAGCTCCGCCCTTCTTTGCTTCATATACCGCTTCAACAGCATCCTTCGGATACTTTGCGCTCCATTCACTATTATCCGGCAGTGAATCCTTTATCACAAACTCATCAGCATCACTGAATACGGCCATACAGGCTTTATTAACAGCTTCTTCCTTCTGCCTTGCTATAGGCTGTTTCGTTATCTCATTAACAAAAGCAAGCAGTACACCGGCTACGGCAGTTATCAGGAAAAGAATGAGGGCGTCTTTAACAATAGTGTTTTTCATTTTGCCGCCTCCTTTCCGTAACCGAAGTGCTTTGGTACGGTAAGCTTCTCGATAAGCGGCACTATAAGGTTGCCGATGATTATCGCATAGGAAACACCCTCAGCACCGGGGCCGAAGAGTCTGAATATTCCTGTCATCACTCCGAGGAACACTCCGTATATCAGCTGTCCCTTCCTGCTTACCGGTCTTGTCACATAATCGGTCGCCATAAAGAAAGCCCCGAGCATCAGACCGCCGCCGTACAGCTGCGCGCCTATATAGACCATATTTAAGCCATAACCTGAAAACAAGGTGATAAATACAACAAAACTGAGCAGATAGGAAAATGTCAGATGCCAGGTGATGATACCTGCAAACATAAGGAACATGCCGCCGATCAGCAGCATCATGGCAGAGGTCTCACCTATCGTACCGGCTTCATTACCGATGAACATGCTCAGCATATCAAAGCCTTCACCGTTCTTAAGCGCCATCAGCGGCGTAGCTCCGCTGACCGCATCCGTTCCGCCGAAGCCGGGGATATATGAGAAATCCGTCATAAGTTTTGAGAAAGAGATCACAAGAAAACATCTGGCTCCCAGAGCGGGATTCATGAAATTCTGTCCGAGACCGCCAAACAGCATCTTTATCACTACTATAGCAACAAAGCTTCCTATGATCGGCATCCACCAGGGAACGCTTACCGGCAGATTAAGAGCAAGCAACAATCCGGTAAGTACAGCAGAAAGATCTTTTACGGTACTTTTCTTCTTTGTTATTTTTTCGAATCCCCATTCAAAGAAGACCGCGCTTGCAATGCTGATGATGATCAAAAGCAATGCCTTGAATCCGAAATTCACTATGCCGAAAACAGTAGCCGGCATAAGCGCAAGGATCACAGCTCCCATTATTCCCGTGGTAGTCTGTTTGTCTCTTATATGAGGTGTGGATGATATGCTTCTCATGCTTTCTTCCTCTTCGCAAGACAGATCTTTCGCAGGGTTTTAATGCTCTGTACCAGTTGTCTCTTAGCGGGACACACGTAAGAACAGCTTCCGCATTCTACGCATTCAAGCCCGTACAGAGCCTTGAACTCTTCTTCATTAAAGTGTTCCGCATGGTCTGCAAGTAATGAAGGCACCAGTCTTGACGGACACACATCGACACATCTGCCGCAGTTTATACAGGCAGACGGTTCATACATTGCCACTTCGTCTTTTGTCATGCAGAGTAATGCCGATGAGGATTTGGTAACCGGAACATTGGTATCGAACATGGCAAAGCCCATCATCGGCCCGCCCGAGATTATCTTGGCAGGTTCCTCTTTAAAACCGCCCGCCGCTTCTATCAGATCATTATAATTCGTGCCTGTGAGAACCTTGAAGTTCCGGGGCTCCTTTACCGCATCACCGGTAACCGTAACTATCCTGTGCGTCAGCGGTTCTCCGTTCATGATCGCATCACAGATGGAGATCACCGTATCCACATTATTGACCACGCAGCCTGCATCGGCAGGCAGCATTTTGGAATTGATCTCTCTTTTGGTCACCGCATAGATCAGCTGTCTCTCTGATCCCTGGGGATATTTGGTCTTAAGGGCAACCACGCTGATCTTATCATGCCCTTCCGTCTTCTCCCGAAGAAGTTTGATGCAATCGGGCTTATTATCCTCAACAGCCAACACTCCTCTGGCATTCTTAAACAGGGAAACCTCTATCTCAAGCCCCTTTATAAGCTTTTCAGGTTCTTCGAGCATCTTTCTGTAATCACTGGTAAGATAAGGCTCACATTCGGCGCAGTTGACTATCACCGTATCTATCTTATCCGGTTCTTTGGGTGAAAGCTTAACATGGGTAGGAAAGCCTGCTCCGCCCATTCCGACTATGCCTGCCTCACCTATGATCCTGATGATATCATCCCTGCCCATGTCTTCATATCTCATTTTATGAATGGGCTCTGCCTTTTCATATTGTCCGTCATTCTCGATGATGATGCTCATCGTCATATCGCCTGTAGTCGTGCGCCTTTTCTCTATGGCCTTCACTGTGCCTGATACGGAAGAATAAACAGGCGCAGAAACAAAGCCCGATGCCTTAGCGATAAGCTGGCCTGCCAGGACTTTATCTCCTTTTTTCACAACAGCTTCAGCAGGAGCCCCTATATGCTGGCTTAAAGGAAATACCAGTTCAGGTCCCGGAAGCATTTCTTTTATCGGCTTGTCTTTGGAAAGATCCTTTCCGTCATAAGGGTGGATACCGCCCTTAAAAGTATTTTTAAACATATCAATCATCATAATGTGCAAACATTGACTGCATAATATGTTCTGCGTACATGTTAAAACCGCTTCTGCTCTTTTTGAACTCATCAGTCAGTTCGAAGAACATTTCTTTTGACTTATAGGTTCTTTTATAGAAAGGTGTAAATAACACTTCCCATTCAGGCAGATACAGGGATTTCTTTCTTGTATAGCAGTTGGCTGCCGTAGCCTGTACCCTGTGCTCCTTGTCGACGAAGCCGGCTATGGATTTGTGCATAGCCATATCTTCGGCGGGAAGATAATAATACTCGTGATAATTGGCGTAGAAATATTTAAGTTCCTCTTCGAACAGAGGCACTTTCAGATTTCCGTCGATTCCTTCTCCCGAGAAATAGCAGCCCAGGCTCCTGAAAGAGAATGCCTTGGGTAGCGGAGCACCAAACCTCAGCTTCATAATGACTTCCTGGCTGCGCTTCTTCTCGGCATCCCTGAAGTAATTGGCATGAACTTTCATGACTCTGATGGGCTTTAAGAATACATCCGTATAAGCCAGCATGGAAACAACGCTGAGCATACCCTTCAGATCATCCGAATTATGGAGCAGCAGCTCTATCAGCAAAGACTCATGTCCGCTGCAGACATAATCGTGATAACGGCTGATGAGTTCGCCGCCTGTATACTTATCTTCTCTTTCTATACCCAGGAAATTCTCTATGGTCTTCTGCTTAAGATCCGGAAGTCCCAAAAGCTCCCTGTATCCGCTTATACGTCTGTAGATATCCACACCGTCCATGTTTTCAAAACTGTAAGGCAGTGAGAACATCTCGCATTTCTGCTCAAGATAAGGCAGATCAAAACGGTTTCCGTTATAATGTATCAGGAAACGGTAATCATGCATAAACTCAAAGAAAGCAGTAATGACATTTAGCTCTTCTTCGTATTTGTCAGCAAGCCACTGGTTATACTGCCACTTACCGTCTTTATAAAACACGACGCCGATCAGATAAAGACTTGAAGATCTGGCTGACAGACCTGTTGTCTCTATATCAACAAACAGTATATCTTCTATCCCCATGCCCTCGGGAAGAAGCTTTTCCAAAGGATATTCGGGACTGACATCAAATACGCCGTTAAAGCTTTTCATAAAAGCCTCCTTATCTCCAAATCCATGTATGGTCTGTAGCTATAGGATTGAAGTCATCATCTGAGAATATATCTATGGTTATGCTGCCGTCTTCAAGCATCTCGCAGCTGTCAAACAGATCGTCTCCCTCTGAATCATAGAGGAATATTGCCTCTTCCATCTTTTCAACATATCCGGTATAGCTTGTAACGCCTACAGGTTCGGCCGGCCACTGGTCCTCCATATCTTCTATAAGGGTCTCCAGCCTGTCTGCCTTAAGCTCATCAACGCTGGCAAAGCCTTCTGCATCCGCCATTGCAGCCACATCCTGATACCCGTAACCTATAGCTTCCGAAAGGACTATATTGTCAAAGATGCTGTTGATATAAGTTATATAACTGTTTTTGATCTCATCATTATCGATATTGATCGTAAAAGTACCGTCTTTATTGATCGTGAATGAACTGTTGGCCATGGGCAGATCAACGGGATCGGTCTCCAGATAATCAGCCATAATAAATGTAGCTATATCGTCCGATTCAAGATGAATATTCAAAGCGTATATTCTGGACTGTACTGCCTCGCCTGCGTCTTCTTCAAACATTTCATTCCAGTCTTCAGTCTCGTAATTTGCAGGATCATACTCGAAATCATCTTCCTCTTCCCATTCTTCATCATCCCAGTCGTCCCAGTCTTCATCATCCCAGTCTTCCAAGTCTTCTTCAGCAGCCTCTCTGGCCTCTTCCTCTTCCCAGTATTTATCCCAGGCTTTGTCGGTATTCTTTGCGACAATTATGCGTAATCTTACAGTAGGAGCATAGCTTGCATAGAAAGTAATAAGTCTTTCGCCTTCTGCCTTTGCAATTACCGTATATTCATATTCCCCACCGGGGATGATATCAGCCACTTCGGTATTATTCTTATCTATCTGAACCTTGAGGTTCTTCAGGCAGTCGAAATTATCTACAGTTAACACCTCTTCCTCTCCGGGTTCAAGTATAAGCACATCATCGGATAAGTAGATCTCATCATCCCATTCAAGATCCTCAAACGGCTCACCTCCGCAGGCTGCAAGCATCCCGCAGAGCATCACGCATATGGCAAGCAAGAATAATCTTTTGCCGTTTATCAGTTTAAACATAACAGTCACTCCTTTATTTCAATGTATCTTTCATCTATAAAACCGCCACAGCAAAACACTGTGGCAGTCTTCTTAGCTTTATTTAATCCAGTCTTTCGTAGAAAAATGAATTCTTTCTGCCGTAGTTCATGGATTGGTATCTGTTGATCTGTTCCGTAGAACCGATAAACAATATCCCTTCGTGCACAAGCGAATCATGAAATCTTCTGAACACTTCATCCTTGGCTTCCTCAGTGAAGTATATCAGCACGTTCCTGCACACAATGAGATGACAGTCCTTGTGATAATCCTTCTCAAGAAGATTTGCCTGTGTAAATGTGACCCGGTTCTTTATCTCATCGCTTATGGCATAAGCAACTTTCAAGCTTAAGGTCGGATCCGATTCACCTATCTTCGGAAGGGCATCCATCTCCCTGTCGGTCAGCTTTCTGAAATACTTAGCTTTGAATTCCTTAGGAACTCCCGCCAGAGATTTCTCGTCATACACGCCTCGTTTGGCTTTCTGTATAATGGTCTTATCTATATCCGTGGCCAGTATCCTTATATTGCTCATCGGCAGATGCTTTGAAAATGCCATGACCAGCGAATAAGGTTCATCACCCGTGGAACATGCCGCTGACCATATCTTCAGATTCCTGCCGAATCTCTTTATAAGCAACGGTATTATCTCTTTATCAAGATATTCCCATTGGTCCGGATTCCTGTAAAACTCCGATACATTTATCGTCACATGATTCAGGAACTCCTCCAGGGAAGCCTTGTCGCTCTTGAGCAGATTGATATAAGCCGGATAATCCTTTATACCCTTCTTATTAATCAGCTGATCTATACGCCTTTTCATCTGGTTTTCTTTATAAGCGTTCAGATCAACTTTTGTCAGCTTCAGTACCTCACTTTTCAGATAGGTATAATCGTAAGCCAAATCATTCCTCCGAGGATGCTGCCTCTTCTTCGGTTGCTGCTTCATCGGCTGCCTCTTCAGGTTCCGGAGCAAGCAGTTCCTTAATGCTCAAAGATATCTTATGCTCTTCAACATTCACATCAACGATCTTAGCTTCAATCTCATCACCGATATGAAGCACATCAGAAGGCTTCTCGATGTGAGCTCTGCTGATCTGTGATACATGAAGCAGTGCATCTACGCCTTCTTCAAGCTGTACGAATGCACCGAATTCGGTCATACGCGCAACCTTTCCCTTTACGACCTCACCTACAGGATACTTGGTCTCTGCATTCAGCCAGGGATTATTCTCATCAAACTTAGCGGAAAGCGCGATCTTGTCACCCTTAACTTCCTTAACGATAACCTTAACGGTATCACCCTTCTTAAATACGTTCTGAGGGAATTCAACCCTGCCCCAGCTCATCTCTGAGATGTGAAGCAGACCGTCAATTCCTCCTATATCAACAAATGCGCCGAAGCTGGTCACGTTCTTGACAGTACCTTCAACAACATCGCCTTCCTGTATGCGTCCGAGAGCCTCAGCCTTCATAGCTTCCTTACGCTCTTTGATAACACTCTTGCAATCACCGATATATCTGCGCTTCTTGGGATTGAACTCGCTCATTACGAATTCGATCTCCTGATCTGCATATACCGCAAGATTCTTGGTATATGTATCCGATGCCAGTGATGCAGGGATAAATACGGGTACCTCGTCTACTATGGCAACGAGACCTCCCTTTACTACTTCCGATACTTTAGCTTTAAGAACCGTCTGGTTATTATAAGCTTCTTCAAGCACTGCGCTGATACGGTCCTGAGCGATCCTTCTGTGTGAGAGGACCACCTGTCCGTCACCGTCGTTGAGCTTGAGTACTTTCACCTCAATGCTGTCACCGGGCTTAACCGCGGTAGTAAGATCCAGCGTGTTGTCATTTGAATACTCGCTTCTTGTGACGATACCATCAGACTTATAGTTGATATTGACAGCGATCTCAGTCGGCGTAACCGAGATAACGGTACCTTCCACCACGTCCCCCGTATGAATATTTTTTAAAGATTCTTCCAACATTGATTCAAAGTTTTCTTCTGACATACTTTTGAACCTCCTCAATAATATAGTTTGGGGTGGAAGCCCCCGCCGTAATACCTATCTTTTCAGCCCCCTCAGTATCAAGTCCTTCAGCTTCCAGTTCTTGCAGCGTCTGGATAAAATATGTCCGCTCGCAACGGGCGCGGCATATCTCATACAGCTTACCCGAATTGGAACTCTTTTTATCGCCTATGACTATCATTATGTCTGCCGCTTCCGCAATCTCGGCTGCCTCAGCCTGGTGATCCCTGGTAGCATTACAGATAGTATTCACAATATTTATACTATACAATTTTTTTTTCAAAATTTCAACAATTTCTTGAAATTTCTTATAGTTAAATGTGGTCTGGCTTACAACGCAAAAGCTTTTATTATCTTCAGCATTAAATTCCTGCGCCTCCTCCGTGCTGCTCAAAACAAACGCATCATGCCTGCACCAGCCCCTTATTCCTTCAACTTCAGGATGGGCGGGATTACCGATGATGATTATCCCGTTTTCCGCGCTTTGCTCATAAACGACATCATGTATGCGTTTCACAAAGGGGCAGGTCACATCTACATAATCAATGCCCTTTTCCTCCAGCAGTTCTATCACCTGTCTGGTAACGCCGTGGCTCCTGAGTATAACGGTACCCTCTCCGATGCTCAGCAGTTCTTCTTCGGAGTTTAATACCACAGCTCCTTTTTCGCCCAGCTCCCTTACCACTTCGTCATTATGGATGATCGGCCCGTAGGTATACAGCCTGCCTCCTCCGGAAGCAAGTTCAAAGGCTTTGTCTACCGCCCTCTTCACTCCGAAACAAAAACCGGCTGTTTTGGCAACGATGACCTCAGCCATTTATCTTTTCCTCTACTATGGATACCAGCTTTTCTTCAACTTCTTCTATCGACATATCCGAGGTATCCACCAGAACGGCATCATCAGCCTGCTTTAAGGGAGATATCTCCCTGGTCATATCCCTGTGGTCTCTTTCTATGATATCCGCTTCTATCTGAGCCAGCTCACAATCCTCGCCTTTGGCTTTCAGTTCGTCATAACGTCTCTTCGCCCTTACCGCGCTGGATGCAGTCAGATATATCTTTACCTCAGCCTTAGGCAGCACCACAGTACCTATATCCCTGCCGTCCATTACAAGAGCTTCCTTTTCTGCCAGTTTCTGCTGAAGTTCCACGAGTTTTGTCCTGACATCAGGATTAACGCTTGACTTGGAAGCCATACTGCTGACTTCTTCTGTCCTTATCAGGCCGCTTACGTTCTCACCGTTAAGCAGCACCTGCTGCATGCCGTTCTCAAAAGCTATGCTTATGTCCGCTTCTTTGCACTTATCACTTATTGCCGTTGCATTTTCCGGATCCACTCCGCACCTGATAAGATACAGGGCCATTGCACGATACATCGCCCCGGTGTCGACATATATGACACCAAGCCTTTTTGAAAGGCTTTTTGCTATCGTACTCTTACCTGCGCCTGCAGGCCCGTCAATCGCTATCGAAAACACCTTTTTCATCGCAATATCCCTTTCATTGTCACTCGTTCTTTTGCTGAGCATCTTCCCCTGTCTTGTTCTTTTTGAAAACGTAGGTCTTTCTCTCTGTACCGTTAAGCAGCTTCTTAATATTCTCATGATGTCTGATAAAAGCCATGGCGCTGATGATAAATGCGACTATTATCATCTCTGTAAGCACGGGCTGCGGTATCTCACCGCCTCCGTATGCCTTAAAGCCTCCGAATAAGCACATAAGCAGTGTCTGTACAAAAAAGCTTATGGTGAGCAGCATGGATGAGAGCGATACATAATGTGTGAGCGCCACCATGCCGAAGAAAAGCAGAAGATTCTGGGGAATATAAGACCAGTGGAAAGCCAGTATCATGCCGCCCATGGCTGCTATGCCCTTGCCTCCCCTGAAGTTCAAATAGAACGGGAAGTTATGTCCGAGTATTCCGCCGAGTCCGGTATAGAGCTTCAGCAGATATATCTCTTCCGGATATTGATTCCTGAAAATAAAATATACCAGGGTTACCGCAATTATGATCTTGCCGAGATCGGCCAGCATCACATAGAGTCCCGCTTTTTTCCCAAGTACTCTCAGGGCATTGGTGGTACCTGCATTACCACTGCCTTTTTCCCTGATATCTATCCCCTTCATCCTGCCATAGATATATGCGGTCTGAAACAGTCCGAAGCAGTATCCTATGACAAGACATAATATCTTAGTTCCCATCAAGTCCATCTGTTTTTCCTTTCAGTCTTCATCTCTCTGTCTGATAATGAACTTCAGCGGAGTCCCGGCGAAGCCGAAGGCCTCCCTGATCTTATTCTCTATATATCTTGTATAAGAGAAATGCATGAGCTCCTTATCGTTCACGAAAATCACAAAGGTAGGCGGTTTCACCGATGCCTGTGTGATATAGAAGAGCTTCAGTCTCTTTCCCTTGTCAGTGGGCGGCTGCTGCATAGCCACTGCTTCAGCCATTATCTCATTTAAGACACCGGTCTGAACTCTCATGGCATGATTCTCTACTACGGCGTCTATGGTCTCATAAAGCTTTATCAGTCTCTGACCTGTCTTTGCGGATACGAACATCTTCTCGGCATAAGGCATGAAAGCAAGGATATTATCCAGTTTCTCGGTAAACTCCTTCATGGTCTTATTGTCTTTTTCTATCAGGTCCCATTTATTCACGACAATTATCATGCCCTTGCCGCGTTCATGGGCGATGCCTGCTATCTTGGCATCCTGTTCGGTCACGCCTTCTTCGGCATCGATCACGAGAGCAGCCACATCACAGCGCTCAACCGCAGATACGGTACGGACTATCATGTACTTCTCGAGTTCTTCCTTTATCTTGCTTTTTCTGCGAAGTCCGGCCGTATCGATGAAAACATATTCTTTGCCGTTATGCTTTACCCTGGTATCCACCGCATCCCTGGTGGTGCCGGCTATATCCGACACGATCAGACGGTTTTCTCCGAGCAGCTTATTGATTATGGAAGATTTGCCCACATTTGGCTTACCGATTATAGCTATTCTCGGAGTATCATCTTCTTCCGCTTCCCCGGTATCTTCCGGGAAATAACTTATCACCTTATCAAGCAGATCGCCCAGGCCCTGCTTTTCCGCAGAAGATATGGGATAGGGTTCATCCAGCCCGAGATTATAGAATTCATATACATCAGGCATCTGCTTTTCATAATTGTCAACTTTATTGACCGTGAGTATCAGCGGCTTCCTGCTTCTTCTGAGCATGTCCGCCACTTTGGAGTCAGCGTCGGTCAGCCCCTGCTTTGCATCCGTCATAAAAATGATGACGTCCGCGGTATCAATTGCTATCTGCGCCTGTTCCCTCATCTGTGAGAGTATCACGTCTTTGGAATCAGGCTCTATTCCTCCGGTATCGATGAGCGTGAACTGCCGTCCCAGCCATTCCACGTCCGTATACAGACGGTCCCTGGTAATGCCCGGAGTATCTTTTACTATAGACAGTCTTGCTCCCGCAAGCGCATTGAAAAATGTGGATTTACCGACATTGGGCCGTCCTACGACGGCCACAACGGGTTTGTTCTTTCTGCTCATAACGTATACTTCATGAAGTTCTTCTTTCCTTTTTTCAGAATGAAGTCACTTTCAAAATCTTCTTTCTTAAAACCGGTCTTTATATCTGTTATCTTCTCGCCATTCACTGTAACGCCGCCCTGCTCAACATTTCGTCTCGCATCGCCTCTTGATCCCGCAAGCGAAGCCTTAACCAGCAGAGTAACGATATCTACCTGACCATCCGTGAAATCATCGGCAGTAAGTATTGTGGAAGGAATGTTTTCGGAATTGCCGCCACCGGCAAACAGCGCATGACTTGCTTCCTTTGCCTTGTCAGCTTCCTCTTTTCCGTGAACCAGATTGGTCAGTTCCCATGCAAGTATCTCTTTTGCATCATTAAGCTGTGAGCCTTCCCATTTTTCCATATCCCTGATCTGCTCCATAGGCAGGAAGGTCAGCATCTTGATACACCTGATCACATCGGCATCGGCGACATTTCTCCAGTACTGGAAGAATTCATAGGGTGTAGTCTTCTCTGCATCCAGCCAAACTGCATTACCTGCGGTCTTACCCATCTTATTTCCGTTTGAATCGGTAAGAAGAGTAATAGTCATGGCATATGCATCCTTGCCGAGCTTCCTTCTGATAAGCTCGGTTCCTCCCAGCATATTGCTCCACTGGTCATCACCACCGAATTCCAGATTGCAGTTGTACTTCTGGAACATGTAATAAAAGTCATAAGACTGCATGATCATGTAGTTAAACTCAAGGAAGGAAAGTCCCTTTTCCATACGCTGTTTGTAGCACTCAGCCCTGAGCATGTTGTTAACGGAAAAGCATGCTCCGACTTCCCTTAACAGCTCGATGTAATTCAGGTTCATAAGCCAGTCGGCATTATTCACCATCAGGGCTTTGCCCTCCGAAAAATCGATGAATCTCTCCATCTGCTTCTTAAAGCACGCTGCATTATGATCGATGTCTTCTCTTGTAAGCATCTTTCTCATATCGCTTCTGCCGGAAGGATCACCTATCATGGTGGTACCGCCTCCGATAAGAGCTATAGGCTTATTTCCTGCCTGCTGAAGTCTCTTCATCAGCGTAAGCGCCATAAAATGGCCGGCCGTAAGGCTGTCCGCAGTACAGTCAAAACCGATATAGAAAGTGGCCTTGCCGCTGTTTATCAGTTCCCTTATTTCTTTTTCATCTGTCAGCTGCGCCAGCAGACCTCTCTCTTTTAATTCTTCAAAAATCTCCACTTTCGTTTCCTCCCTGCTTTTTGGCCTTCTCCTCGAGGAGAAGGTGTCAGCCTTTAGGCTGACGGATGAGGTGTATTCTAACACAAAACCCCAAACTTTGCAAAAAAATACGCCGCCACCTGTGCCCTCGAGCTGAATTCCTCATTTTCCACCAGTTCCGCCACTTCTTCCCGGCTGTAAAGCTTCGCGGTAATATCCTCATTTTCGGAAGCATGGCTTTCTATCTCACCTTCCACTTCCGCAAATATAACTCTGTTCTTTATATCCGAAAGCGCCACTGCGGCAAATGAAGGCGGCAGTGCATCTATGATACGTACCAGCTTAAGTCCGGTCTCTTCATAGAGTTCCCTTCTCACACAGTCTTCAATGCTCTCGCCTTCTTCGACCATTCCTGCACAGAGGTTATAGATATACCTGTTTGCCCCCATCCTGAATTCTCTGAGCAGCAGCATCCTGTCACCGTTATAGGCGACTATGGAGACACCGCTCACCCGGCTCCCAAGCTCTGAGGGATCCGACATATCCGCATGCGAGACTATCTCAAAATTCTTTTCTTTGCCTGCTCTGTTTTCATACACCAGGCGGTAGCTTTTAAGATACCTGCCACCGCCTGTCTTTTCCATTCTTTTAAGTTTCATTATCTCACAAAACCTCAAAAGCCACGTCCCTGATAGTCAAAAGCATTCTTATACCACTCGATGCTGTTGTCATCCATAACAATAACATCATAACGTATATCAGTATCGCTTGCAACAGCCATGCGGCTTCTGTAATGATCGCTGACCTTACAGATATTCTTCTGTTTTGTTTTGGTCACGGCTGCGCCTGCGCTTTCCAGTCCGCCTTTGTGCCGCTGTTTGACTTCAAAAAAGACAAGGCAGCTTCCATCCCGGCCAATGATATCTATTTCTCCGGTCCTGATCCGGTAGTTCCGTTCACAGATATCAACGCCGTTTTCCTTCAGAAAGCGTACTGCCCTGTCTTCTCCAATATTTCCGTCTTCTCTTGTATTGATTATCCTTCCTCCGCTTTATTTGATCTTAAAGCTTCCCTTTGCCGCTCCGGCATATTTCCCTTTTCCGAAAACAGCCACAACAGCCTTTCCGCTCATCAGGTTATTGTAATACTTTATCTCATACGCATCCCCGTGTATCAGTGTCTTCTTGAGCAGCACTTCGGTTTTTCCGGGGATCAGCTTTTCGCCGCTGAAACTTAAGGCCTTGGCCGGTTTATTGTCATTTTCCTTAGCGTAGATCTTGATCTTCGATGCTGACATATCAGTTACGCCTGCATCTGCGGAATATATTGTCACATCCTTGATTATCGTTCCTTCGGCATAGTTTATACCCCGGCTCTTTATCTCCAGCTGCGCCTTTGCGCTCTTTGCCCCCATTAACTCAGGCTTATTGTTCTTAACTTCTGCGCCGTTAAGTTTCAGACTGACGGTATACTGTGATGCATCAAGGAGTGTTCCGTCTTCATCAACATATACCTTCAGATTTATCTTTCCTTTTTTAGAGCAGATCATGTCAGCGGCATTTACACTGATGCACTCTTCGTTAAACGGCGCCTTCTCTATCTTATAACCCAGGTTCTTTATCGCCGCGCAGCCGGCATAATTGCCTATGAACTTTATGCTGTAGGCTGCATCACCGGCACTGTTTTTCTTAGGAAAGCTTATCTTATAATCGCGTCCCGCATAGAGTTTTCTTCCGGCGAAGTTAAGGCTTACTGCAGGTCTCGAGCCGTCAGCCTTGTAAATAAGCTTTTCCACAGATGTCTCCACTTTAGGTTTGGCGCTTTTATCTGCTACGATCTTAAAAGTCTTTGTTATTGCTCCGATATAATCACCTCTGCCGGCGATGGATACCCTTGCCTTTCCGACATTGACATTATTGCTGTAGTAGATTTCATAATCCTTATGAAGTACCAGTTCATGATCTAAACTCGTTACATGGATATACTGATCTATCTTCTTTTCCTTCCCGTCATACATAAGCTTATCAAACTTATCCAGCTTAACACTTATATCCAGACCGCCCACGCCTATGGATGCTTCGAGCGTCTTCTTACTGCCTGCGAAGTTACCGAGACCGATAAGAGCAAGTTCTTCCCTTGTATTCTCCAGCTTAAAATCCTTGTTTTTAAGTTTGATACCGTTATAAAAGACAGCAGTCGTAACCTTAGCTTTTTTCTCCCTAATCACGTCAGAAGTAACCGCATCGGCAATATCCGCTGTTTTAATATAGAACTCCTGTACATATTTAAATCTGTACATTCCCTTACCGCTGATAACTGCCTTTGCGCAGTTGCCATCGGAACTTGCATTTTTATTATTCTTATATTTCACCGTGTAATCCGTTCCTTCATACAGTTCCCGGCCTTTGTACACTACCTTCACCACCGGCTTTATGGTGCTTCCGGTATATGTGGTCTCATACCTCTTGCTTACTGTATTGTAGGATACGATATCCATTCCCTTGTCGGCTATATCCGTTACAAAGCCAAAGCTGATGCCGCTGATATCCTCTACTACCGTCTCATTTTTGCTCACTGTATCGTCGCTGATACTGTCTTTGTTATCCGGTGTCTTCGGCTCTCCGTCACCCTCTGTATTTGTTTCTTCTTTTTTCTGCTCTTCCTGTTCCTCTTTTTTCTGCTCCTCTGTCTTCTCGTATATCTCAAACGTAAGCGTCTTTATTCCTGTATAATCTCCTATACCGTACAGGCTCACGCTTGCAGTGCCGATCTCGGTATTATCACTGTAGATGCAGACATAGTCGTTATACGGTACAAGTACGGTATCCCCGTCTTTAACACTGATCTCCGGAGTTTTTGCGCTTCCGTCATAAACGATCTTCTCGGAATATACAAAATCTAATGTCTCTATATTCTTTCCACCCTCCTGGACATTTCCGTTAGCACTAACAGAGGAAATATCAAGGTTTTCTACAACAAGCCCCTTCTCGCCTTTGGAGATAAAGCTTCCCTCCAAAGCTCCGTTTCCTTTTCCTGCAACGGTCACCACTGCATTATTGCTCTTAAGCTCCGCGCTTATGTCCTCATCATCATTAAGCGGAATTCTCAGTTCATTGATGTTATTTTTTTCATCGAGTTTTACACTTACACTCTTGGAATCGCTTTCCACTTTCTGTGCTAAGGCTCCATCCGTAAGAGTATAGGCAAGCGCTTTATTGGAACTGATAATGCTTAAAGCTTCGGTACTCATAAACCTGATGTTTTCGGAAGCCTTAGCTTTATCGATAAGTTTCAGATCCACGGTTTCAAAGCCCCGGTCTTCCTCTGCAGTGCTGTTTGCAACACCGTTCACATACTCAAACAGGCTGTTGCCCTCGTCATCTTTTATGATGATATCCGCAACTTCTCCGTTAGCCAGTTTGCAGCGCATTTTACAACGCATCTTGCAGCGCATTTTGCAACGCATCTTGCAGCGCATTTTGCAGCGCATCTTGCAGCGCATCTTACAGCGCATTTTACATCTCATCTTGCAACGCATCTTGCAGCGCATGCTCATGCCTGAAGGTGCTTTCGGATAAGTCACCATGTATTTTTCAAGTTCCTCATCATCTGAAGCATCCCAGTCAGAAAGATCCATATCACCAGGATGATCTTTAATATATTGCTCTTCATCGGCATCCCATTCCATATAAGTGGTATAGAACTCTTCATCCGCATCGGTCCAGCCAAGCATCTCCTTGCAGCGCATCTTGCAGCGCATTTTACAGCGCATCTTACAGCGCATGTCCATATCATCGGGGGCCTTGGGATAAGTCAGCATATATTTCTGCAGCTGGATATCATCATCCGCATTCCAGTCGCTTATATCATCAGCCCCGGGATTTTCCGCAAGAAACGCTTTTTCCTCCTCGGTGAAATCCATATAATAAGTGAAGAATTCTTCATCTTCAGCCGTCCATCCGTTTGTTCCGTCAAAAGGATTCCAGCTCTCCGGGTCAAAATATCCTCCGTCGTTCCATGGCGCCGAGTAAATGTCATAGGGAACAAAGCTTATGGCACATCCCGCATAAGCGCTTCCCCAGACTATGGCAGTCTTTCCGTTTCCTGCCGCTCTTATCGTATACTCCCAGTTATTGCAGAATTCTTTATCGGTTTCAGTAAGTGTGCTTTCAGCCGATACTTCTATATATTTTTCAACCTTCGGATAGTTCGGATCATAAATACCTATACGTTTTGCGCCGGCAACATTTGAACTGACCACTTCAAAGCCAAGCACGGCGTGGCCGCCCTCAGGTCCGAAGAGTCCGATCAGTACCGGCTTCTTGGAATCTTCCAGTTCAGTGATTATTTCGGTGGGAGTTGCGGGAAATGACAGGCAGTACTGTACTCTCTCATCATACTGGGATATCTGAAGGGCCTCGATAAATTTCCTCAGATCTGACGTTAACTGCGCCCTGGTATCATCCGTGGGATCGGTATCTACCGCAGCAGGTAGCCACAGGTCCTGAACTCTTATGGCAGCCGGATCAAAATCAACGATGTCCGGATTCGATGTCTGACCGCTTAACATGGCCGCACTGGAAGTCATGCCATAGCAGCTTCCTCCCCACTCATCATCAAAGAACTCAAAGATCTCTTCGCCGCGCTCACCGAAGACTTCCTTATATCTTTCCACAGGGATATGATAATTCCAGGACTCATCATAGCCCAGATTCTCCCTGTCCTGCTGTTTAAAATTATTCTCAAATGAATAAGTCAGATCATCAAAAACATAATCCCCCGGATACGGAATAGGCTTCGACAGATCAGCCTGCTCCCAGATAAACCTGTCGCTGCCGACATAGCTGTGAAGAGCTTCCCATTCTGTTTCCGTACCTGCATAATATACACGTTCAAGATTGGTTATTGTTACATTCATATTCGTCGGAAACTGTTGGGGCAGGCCGAGATATTGGATCGAAGAACGGTAGAACATATCTGTTGTGGTGGACCCGCCTACTATACTGAGGCCTCTCATATCGAGTCTTTTAAGACTTGTGCATTCATAAAACATCCCGGTAAAATTGATTGAGGACATAGTCGTGAAACTTCTCAGGTCCAGATCGGTAAGAGAAGAACAGGAATCAAACATATTCGACATATCCGCACAAACCCAGGTATCAAATCTGCTCAGGTCAAGTTCCTCTAATTCCCGGCAGTTTGTGAACATTCCTGCCATGCTTGTCACACCTGAAGTATTGAAACTTGACAGATTTATTTTTTTCAGGGAACTGCAACCTTTAAACATATCATACATATGCTGTGTAGTTGTAGTATTAAATGACGAAAGATCAAGTTCAACAAGGGATGAACAGTAATAAAACATGCCATTCATCCATATGACCTGTTCAGTATTAAAACTACTGAGATCCAGGCTGGTTAGTGAGGAGCAGCCGCTGAACATATCCTGCATTTGAATAACTGATGACGTATTCATTTTGCTGATATCAAGATATTCAAGCTTACTGCAGCCCTCAAACATAGAGTTCATATTGCTCACATTGGACGTATCCGCGCTCATTATAAGTGTTTCCAGCTTATCATTGCCAAAGAACAAAGAGTGCATATCCTGCACACATCCGACACCTTCAGCAATCTTTAATGCTTTGACAGGTGTCTCTGCAAGGCCGGTAAGCGCGGCAGTATCAAGGATTATCTCATAATCTTCAGGTGCAGCAAGTTTAGCGGGTATCAACAATTCCTCAGGAAACTCGGCCTTTTTGTCATCATCATCAACTATACCGTAAATTCTGATAGCATAACCATTATTGCCCATCTGCTGCGTATATTCAAAATGACTCAGATACCAGTCATTATCCATCGCAGTGAAGCTAATGCCGTTATCCGGTTCATACTGTGCTTCTTCGGTCACATCTTCTTCGTCTTTTTCTATCGTTTCTTTCTCATCTTCAATTATTTCTTCTGTATTATTTTCAAATACGGAATAAGCATCCCCGGCAGCCTCTGCATACCCCTGCAGACTTCCCGTAAACAAGACTATGCTCATAAAAAAAGCAATAACTCTGTTCATCTTCATTTTGTTTCTCCTTTATCTCCCCCGCTTATTTTCCTGCTTTTTTCATTTTCTCTTTGATTTTATCCATAGCGTCGACAAAGACGAGGATTTCGGCCACGACTTCATAAAGCTCGGGCGGGATCATCATCCCTATCTCCAGCTTTGATAAAGTAGCCGCCAGCTTGTCATCCTTATGAACCGGTACCTTGGCATCCTTTGCCTTCTCGATTATCTGCTCAGCGATCTTGCCCTTGCCGCTGGCTATTACCTTCGGAGCCTGATCATTCGGATCATATTCAAGCGCTATCGCCGTCAGTTTTTTATCTTTCTTCTCCGCCATACTGTAATAATATTAATGCTACAAAATCTCTTGTCAATATCGAAACCTGAGTGTACTGCCGGTGGCTGTAATCGTTTTGCTGCGAAGTTTAGGCGCGCAAGTCAAAAGAACTGGTGTAGATCGGCGCTGCTTTTTCGGTATCAGTAAGACTGCGCACGGTCTTTGACTTGTCATCCGCATCGCTGTGCTTTTTGACTTCCGAGCTGATACTGTAACCGCGCTGTTCAAGCCGTTCATCCAGAAGATGTATATTTTCAGCGATAAAGTCGATCATCTCATCGCTTTCCAGATAGAATTTAGTGGATACTTTATTGCCGTTCGAAATGGCTGCATATACGTCTACGGTTCCGAGATGAGTCATGTCAAGATGCAGAAACGCGCTGACATTTCCGTCCTTGTTGGCAAGACTCTTTCTGTCGGAATATACATAGAGGTCACCGGTTGCATCACTGCCGTTCATCTTTAGCGGCAATTGAACATACTGCATGGCCTGGTTCATCTGGTTCATGAAATCCAGATTGTTTCCCATGTCCGAAAGATTCTGGGCCATGGCCGATTCCGGCTTTGCTATCTGGGTGAGCAGATCCAGCATATCTCTTGTCTGTGTACCCAGCTTCTGATAAAGCAGTTCCACATTGCTCTTATCCGCCACCTGTTCAGGCCGGAGTGTCCAGTTGTCCTTCATCACCGTCTTGACGCTTTCCTTGAAAGCCTCACTCCTGATCAGTTCATTAAAGCCTTTTTCAAAGCTCTGGTTCTTAAGCCCGCCATCAGCGGTTTTATTCAGGATATCATTGACCAGTTTCACCATTGTTTTAGGATCATCCGGCATATTCTTTATATTATCAAGGAGTTTCTCCGAAGCGCCGTTATCCTTAAGCAGCTGTACCAGTTCATTTTTCAATGCCTGTGCCGGTTCCCTGCTTATCATATTGTCTGCATCTGCCTTTACGGCAGTCTTTACAGCATTATTATCATTTTCGACGATCTTAGCATCCTGCTTTGAACTTTCCTTCACTTGTTCTTCAAGCTGCGTTTTTTCGCTAACAGGCTTATCCTCTGCTTTTTCTTCAGGCACTTTCTCAAATATCCCGTCCAGTTCCGACGTAAACTTTGCTCTTATCTCTGTAAGAGCATTTCCGGCCGCGCTGCCTTCACTCACATTTCCCTGTACTGCTGTCCCCTGCTCCGTCACATTGGTCCCGTTATTGTCTGCGGCTGTCTGTCCTTTTTCTGCAACAGGCATATCCCCGTTCTTTTCCTGAACAGCTTCCTCCGGCATATCCCTTGTGATGATATCCGTAAATTTACTGATAAACTTCAGCCCCTCTGAACCATCCCCCTCATTCATCAGCTCATCATAAAGATTCATGGCACTTTCAGCCGTATCCTTAAAGCCTTCCTGTATCTGTCCTTCATAGTTCTTAAAAGCCTCGTACTGCTTAATATTCTGCTCATCTATGGGCAGACCGAGACTCTTCATTTCCACAAGATTTTTTATCTCCGCATCAGGAAACTGGGATATCAGATGATACATATCCCCTAAAGATTTGTTATCTATGCTCATGCCGCCATCCATCATGCTCATGGTCATGGCGACCGTATCCGCATTTACCGCCATCCCGGCAGCGTTTAAGGCGTTTGTTGCAGTTGCTCCCATAGCCAGATTGGTATACAGGGGTGTTAATGATATAGTTGACCCTGAATTTGCCCGTATCTCAAAGGCCAGAAGCTGACCTTCACTGAGATTCATCGCGCTCTCCAGCTGTGCATTGACCCTGCCCCCGTTAGGCAGCTCTATCTGCACCTCATTGCCCTTTATATCCGTAATCTTGCCTTCAACCGTGGAACCGCCTGGCATATTCCGCAGATACTCCGAACCGCGCTGGTCCGCCGCAGGCTGCGCGCTCTGCGTGGGAGATACGTTCTGTACCTGTCCTGCCGGATTTGATCCGAATATCTGGGATAATAAACTCATACGAAATTACCTATGAAACTCCTTCTGTGTATAGGTGTGGGGCCGTACTTCTTAAGCGCTTCTATATGCGCCCCTGTTCCGTAACCTTTATTTGCGGCAAAAGCATATTCGGGATACTGCTCATCATATTCCACCATAAGCCTGTCCCTGGTCACCTTCGCAACTATGCTTGCCGCTGCAATGGATGCGCTTTTCGCATCTCCTTTAATGATAGGCACCTGCTTTATATCGATACCGGGTATGGTAACGGCATCATTAAGCAGCAGATCCGGAGTGACCGTAAGTTTTGATACCGCTTCCCGCATGGCCTCGTAGGTCGCCTGCAGGATATTTATCTCATCTATGCGTTCGGGACTCCTGTATCCTAAGCCTACTGCGACAGCATCTTCCATTATCTGCTCATAAAGCTCTTCTCTCTTTTTTTCGGATAATTTCTTTGAATCATTTAGATACAGAAGTGAACAGTCTTTTTTGAGTATTACGGCTCCGGCCACTACAGGTCCTGCCAACGGGCCTCTGCCCACTTCATCAATGCCGCAGATATTGATATATGCAGCATATTCACGTTCATATGAAAACATCTCATACATACGCGCTTTTTCTTTTTCCAGAGCCGCCGCCTTCTTTGCTTCTCTTTCTTCCTTTGTCATATGCTTCCTCTCAATGCTTTACAAAACCGATCTTATCAAAGGGAAACAGTCTCAGCCATGCCCTTCCTACCAGGTCCTTTTTATTAACTGCCGCAACCGACGGATCTCTGGAATCCTTGGAATTATTCCTGTTATCACCCATCACAAAGTACTCATCCTCACCCAGCACGAAAGGATCGGAAGCCAGGCCTCCGCTCTTTATCGTCTCAAAGCCGTAGTTTTCACTGAGTGGCTTTTCATTAATATAGATCGTTCCGTCCTTTATTTGCACGGTCTCTCCCGGAAGTCCGATAACACGTTTGATATAGAAAGTCTTTTCTTCATACTGGTAAGGAAAAACCACTACTTCAAAGCGCTTGGGATCTCTGAAACGATAGCTTATCTTATCGACTATAAGATTGTCACCGTCGGAAAGCGTATGCTCCATACTCGAACCTATGACCACAGTGCGCTGGCCGACATATTTGACAAGCAGCAGCGTAAGTATCAGTACAGCCAGCAGAAACAACGAATTAGAAAGAAGTTCCCACAGAAACTCACGTGTCTTCTCTTCTTTGGTCTTGACTTTTTTCTCCTCTTTTTCTTCTTCAGCTTCTTCTTTTAATATTTCTTCTTCAGCCATTTTCTCCCACTCTTTCTATAGTTATCCTTCCAAGCGCTCCGGACCTGAAGTCTTTTATAAGAGATACAGCGCCTTTTTCCGTATCCGCTTCTCCTCCTTTTTTAAGACAGCCGAGCCTTAAGCTTACAGCTTCCAGGCATTCATAGCCCACAAGCTCTCTGCAGCCGTACTTGTCATCCATTCGCCCCGGATAACGCGCCTGCATCAGCTCCGTGATGTTCAGGGCCAGTTCCTCCGCCGGAAGTATCTGGTCATTTACGGCACCTGTCATGGCCAGATGTAAACCAACATCCTTCCCTTCAAATTTAGGCCACATCACGCCCGGAGTATCCATCAGCTCCAGTTTCTTACCGAGCCTTACCCATTGCTTTCCTCTTGTTACACCGGGTTTATTGGCTGCTTTAGCTACGCTTTTGCCTGCAAAGCTGTTGATAAAGGCGGATTTCCCCACATTAGGTATCCCGACGACCATAGCTCTTACCGGTCTTTCCTTGATCCCTCGCTTTTTGTCACGCTCCAGCTTTTTTGCACAGGCCGCATCCACCGCCTTGTTTACTTCCTTTACGCCGGTGCCGTTTTTGGAATTCATCCTAACCGTCACCAGCCCGTTATCCGCATAATGCTTAAGCCACTTCTCGTTTTCCTTTTCATCGGACAGATCGGTCTTATTAAATATCAGCAGCCTTGATTTTCCCGCTACCAGTTTATCCAGCTCGGGATTTCTTGACGCTAAAGGTATCCTGGCATCAACAACTTCTATCACCAGGTCGATCAAACCTATATCCTCTTTCATCTCGCGCATGGCCTTGGCCATGTGTCCCGGAAACCATTGTACTTCCATATCACTTGATAAAGCCGGGCCGCTGGTCTTTATTTCCCATATGAAACCAGGCTCTGCCCGTCATGTATTCCTTTCTGACTGCGCCTATATTGCTGGATCTGGAATCCTCGGAATTGTTTCTGTTATCCCCAAGCACGAAGTATTCATCTTCTTCGAGAGTAATTCCGGCTTCAGCAATACCGCCATCCTCTATTTTATCAAAAATTCCCTGATCGTCATAGATGTCACCGTTAACAAATATCAGGCCGTCACGTATAAGAACCGTATCTCCCGGAACAGCAACTATCCTTTTCACATAATAGTGTGCATTTTCATTTCCGTTCGGTCTGAATATTACCACATCTCCCTGTTTGGGCCGGCCTATATTGTAGGCAAAACGGTCGATCAGGACTTCCTGTCCGTTATACAGCGTAGGTTCCATCGAATATCCTATCACGCTGGTCCGTATACCAAACAGATAAACAAACATAAAGGCGATAAGCACCATAACAAGACCGGAGAATATCCAGCCCGCGATTTCTTTAAGTATGTTGGTATTGATACCTCTTTTTTTCTGATAAAAAGATAATCCTTTATGTCTGGCCATATCTTCTTAAACAAAAAAGCGAAGATATTAAACCTCCGCTTTTATTGATCTTAATATTTTTACCTATCAGCGCAGGACTTCTTTCACCTTTGCGTTCTTTCCTACACGTCCCTTCAGGTAGTTGAGCTTTGCTCTTCTTACTTTACCCCTGCGTACCAGGTCAACCTTTACAACAGAAGGGCTGTGAAGAGGCCATGTCTTGTCTACGCCTACACCGTTTGAATTCTTTCTTACGGTGAACATTGTCTTGAAGCCGCCGCCAACGATCTTGGTAACCGTACCTTCGAATACCTGAATACGCTCTTTCTCACCTTCCTTGATGAGACCGTGTACCTTAACGGTATCACCTACATTAAACTGCGGTACTTCTTTCTTTAACTGCTCCTGCTCCAGCTCTTTGATGATCTCGCTGTTCATATTATATTACCTCCATTTGATTTCATCGGGCATTCTTACGTATCTATGTACCAGCGGAACACCTCTTTACTCGCAACGTAGGATATATTACCATATCCTCCGCTAATATGCAAGCACTTTTTTAACGAAATACTATCTCCCCCGTGGAAGCATCCATACTCTCGATTATCGCCAGACTCTCGAGTTTTACTCCTTTTTCCCTTATCCTTCTGCCGCCGTCCTGGAAACCTTTTTCTATCGCTATTCCTATTCCCTGAAGCTTGGCTCCGGCTTCCTCAAGGATCTTCATAAGTCCTTCCAGCGCACAGCCGTTAGCAAGGAAATCATCGATTATCAGCACCTTATCTTCGGGTCCGAGAAACTTTTTTGATACTATCACATCGGAAACATTTTTATGGGTAAAAGACTCGACCTTTGCAGTATACATACTGCCATCCAGATTTACCGACTTTGACTTCTTGGCAAAGACCACCGGAACCTTAAAGTACTGCGCAGCCACTGCAGCGATCCCTATGCCTGAAGCTTCTATAGTCAGTATCTTATTTATTTCCGTTCCTTCAAAGAGACGTTTCCATTCCTTACCCATCTCATTGAACAATTCAATATCCATACGATGATTCAGGAAACTGTCCACCTTCAGTACATTGCCTTCTTTTACCACACCATCTTTTTTTATGCGTTCTTCAAGCAGTTTCATCAGCGTTCCTCCCTGAAATATGCAAGCCCCAGACTGTGCGGAGGCTGCTTGTCCCTGCTGCTCTTCATACTGTTGACGATCAGTACCAGAAGAGTCACCGCATAAGGCAGCATCTTAAAGAGTTCCTGTGATCTGCGGGTAAGCCCGGGAATATAATAATACATCCAGTAAAGCAGTCCGAAAAGATATGAACCCCATATGGCATGTGACGCTTTCCAGGTCGTGAAGATGACAAGCGCCACCGCCAGCCAGCCGAGTTTTTCTATACTTCCGTCATTGGCCCAGGTACCCTTAATATAATCCATGACATAATACACTCCGCCAAAACCGCTTATGCCTGCGCCTATACAGATGGCAAGGTATTTATTCTTATCCACGTTAATACCTGCCGCATCGGCGGTCTGGGGACTTTCGCCCACTGTCCTTAAATTGAGTCCTCTCCTTGTATGATGCAGGAAGACATGTACAATAACGGCGACAGCGATGGCAAAGTACACCATAAAGCCATATGAAAAGAACAGCTTGCCGACAATGCCCGCTCCTGATATACCCGGAAGAGTCTGTCTGAAAGCCGCTGAGGTAGCCGGCACTGAAACCGACTCAAAACGTCCCGCCAGGGTATTGAGGGAGCCGCCGAAAAAGTTGGCCACACCGCCTCCGAAGATGGTAAGTGTCAGACCGCAGACATTCTGGTTAGCCTTAAGCGTGATGGTTAAGAATGCATATATAAGTCCGCCCAGGGCTGAAGCAATAAATGCGCTCACCATGGCTATTATGACACAGACAATACCTGAGGGTGAATCCGTACTGCCCTCGTAAATAAATACAGAAGCAAGGGAAGCTATACCTCCCAGATACATTATTCCGGGAACACCGAGATTCAGGTTGCCTGCGCGTTCCGTAAGTATCTCGCCGACGCAGCCAAAGAGGATCACGGTGCCGAATGCCACTGCAGCCTGGAAAAGAGTGATAAAACTGTTCATTTCTTCTCTCCTTTCTTACCTCTGACCAGCTTATAGTTAATGAAAAACTCACTACCGAGTATAAAGAACAGAATGATGCCGATCACTATCTTGGATGCATAATCATTTAAGTGACATTTGCTGGCGATCTCCGATGATCCGCTGTTTAGGAAAGCAAGAAGCAACGAGATCAAAAGCATGGTTGCAGAATCAAACTTAGCCAGCCATGCTACAATGATGGCGGTAAAGCCGCGTCCTCCGGCAGTGGATGTAGAGATAGTATGCGAAGCGCCTGCAACGGCCATAAAACCTGCCACACCGCAGATAGCGCCGCTTAAAAGCACTGTCCTTATCACTACCTTAGGTACGCTGATGCCCGCATATCTTGCTGTATTCTCCGACTCTCCGACTACCGCTATCTCATAACCGTGCTTGGTGTATCTCAGATAGATATGCATAAAGACCGCAAGAATGATCACCATGATCAGACTTATGAAATACTGGGTCCCGAAGATCTTGGGGAACCAGCCTTCATGACCGCTCTGATTGATGACTCCTACGGTATTGGAACCAACCGGGTTCTCCCACTTGGCCACAAAATATGAAGTGAGCTGTATCGCCACATAGTTCATCATCAGAGTGAAAAGAGTCTCATTTGTGTTGAACTTCGCTTTGAACAGCGCCGGCAGGAAAGCCCATAAAGATCCGGCCAAAGCGCTGAGTATGCACATCAGAACAAACAGTCCTGCATTTCCTATATTTGAAAGGTATATCATACAGCCTGCGGATACTATGCCGCCTATCAGTATCTGGCCTTCGGCTCCCACGTTCCAGAACTTCATCTTAAAAGCCGGAGCAAGTCCGATAGCTATGCAGGAAAGCATCAGCATTTCCTTTATAGTAGACCAGGCTCTCGTCTTCGTTCCGAAAGCTCCCTGGGCCATGGTCACATATACCGTGATAGGATTATACCCCGTGATCAGCGTTATTACTATGCCGCAGACCAGCAGAGCCAGTATCAGAGAGACGGCCCTGACCAGCAGCTTTCCTTTAAAGGACATGCTCTCACGCTTTATCACTCTGAGTATGGGTTCATTCATGTCCTTCACCCTCTTTCCCGACTATAACGCTCATGCGTCTGCCTACTTCCTGTTTATCCGCCGTTCTGCCGTCAAGTATGCCGTTTGCCTGTCCGCCGCACAAAACAAGTATGCGGTCGCAGAGTGCCAGCAACACATCCAGATCCTCTCCGACATAAATGACAGCAACACCTTTTTTCTTCTGCTCATTCAGCAGATGATATATCGTGTATGAAGTATTGATATCGAGGCCTCTTACGGCATATGCAGTCATCAGTACGGTAGGCGATGCGGCAATCTCCCTGCCTACCAGGACTTTCTGTACATTGCCTCCGGAGAGCCTCCTCACCGGTGTAGTCACTCCCGGAGTCACTACTTCAAGTTCTTCCATTATCTTCTCAGCAAGCTCTTTGGGGGCTTTCTTACTCGTGAATATTCCCCGCCCGCTGTTGTAATCTTTCAGCATCATATTCTCAGTCATGCCCATGCTTCCTACCAGGCCCATTCCCAGCCTGTCTTCCGGGACAAAGGAAAGCTGTACTCCCAGATCCCTTATGCGCCTTGGTGTCATGCCTTTCAGTTCTACCGGATCCTCTGTATCAGGCTGATGATATTTTACGGAACCGCCCTCTTCTATAAGATTGAGGCCTGCTATGGCTTCCAGCAGTTCCTTCTGTCCGTTGCCTGATATTCCCGCAATCCCGAGTATCTCTCCTCCGTACAGATCAAAGGAAATATCTTTAAGTATTTTTATTCCTTCGTTATTGATACAGCTTAGATTTCTTACTTCAAGCCTGAGCTTTTTATCCTCTATCTCGGGTCTTTCGATCTCCAGATCAACCTTTTTGCCCACCATGAGCTCAGTCAGTTTTTCTTCGGTGGCCTCGGCTGTTTCCACGGTTTCAATATATTCGCCTTTTCTGAGTATCGCCACCCTGTCGGATATGCTCAGGACTTCATGAAGCTTATGAGTGATGATGATTACGGTCTTGCCGTCCTGCTTCATATTTCTGAGTACGTTAAACAGACGTTCCGTTTCCTGCGGAGTCAGTACAGCAGTCGGTTCGTCCAGTATCAGTATGTTTGCGCCTCTGTATAAAACCTTGACTATCTCAAGTGTCTGCTTTTCCGAGACGCTCATGTCATAAACTTTTTTATCCGGATTGACATCGAATTTATATTTGTCACAGATCTCTTTTATGTCTGCCGCTATCTCTTTTCTGTCCAGCTTCTTATCCGGTTCCAGTCCCACCACGAGATTTTCCGCAGCAGTAAAAACGTCCACCAGCTTAAAATGCTGGTGGACCATTCCTATTCCGAGAGCATACGCCTCCCTGGGTCCGCGGATACTTACGGGTTTATCGTCCACTAAGATACGGCCTTCATCGGGATAATAGATCCCGGAAAGCATATTCATAAGCGTGGTCTTCCCGCTTCCGTTTTCTCCAAGGAGCGCGAGTATCTCTCCCTTATTTACAGAAAAACTTACATCACTGTTAGCGTTTACGCTTCCGAATCTTTTGGATATATGTTCAAAAGTTATTGCAGCCAATGTCTGTATTTCTCCTGTTTATGATTTTGATCATTATTCAGCGGTAAGCTCCGTAATACCATCAATGCGGATATCAAAGGAAGGAGCGCTTCTTAATTCTGACTCATGGAAATAACCGTCCCATATAGCTTCCTTATCCTCGGGATCTCCGTTTGAGAAGTTACCGTTCATATCAACGAAATAACTGTCAAGATGCTTGCCGTCAACCGTAAATCTTGAGGTATCAAATACCTTTATCGAACCGCTCTTTAATGCATTTATCACCTCATCAACCTTAGCCTGTGTGCCCTCAGCAACCGAAGGACCAAGCGCGGTGATGGCAACAGCGCCGTCAGCATAACCCTTTGACCAGTTGGTAGGTATCTTGCCTCCTTCAAGCACGGTCTTGACTGCTTCGTTGTAATATACGCTCCATACGTTTGTTGCAGAAGTAAGAGCAGCTTCAGGCGCTACGCTTAACATATCAACATTGTAGCCGACTGAGTATACGGGTTTGCCTTTGCTGAGAGCATCCTGTACAGCAGTAGGAGCGCCCGTGGAATCCGCATGCTGTCCTATGATAACACAGCCATCAGCCATAAGAGCATTTGCGGCCTCTGCTTCTGCTGTAATATCAAACCAGGAGTTTGTATATCTTACTTCCATAGTTACATCCGGATAGATAAACTGTATACCAAGGAAGAAAGCTGTATATCCGCTGACCACCTCTGCATAAGGATAAGCTCCGACATATCCGATCTTCACCTTATTGCCGTCCATATTCTCGTCAGCAAGCTTTCCCTGATCCACAAGTTCCTTTACCTTCATACCGGCAACAACGCCTGATACGAAACGTGATTCATAAACATTTGTAAATGCATTTGAGAAATTGGACAGACCGCTGATCTCGGCCCTGTCACCTGTCATTGAAACAAACTGCACATCAGGGTATTCTGCAGCAGCTTCCTCCATGAAAGTCTGATGTCCGTAGCTGTTAGAGAAGATTGCAACACAGCCCTGCTCTACCAGGTCTACTGCAGCCTCCTTGCAGCTCTCATCCTCGGGAACGGAATATTTCCATATAATGTTGCTGTCATTGAGTCCGTTCTGTACCTCGGCTATCCTCATGCCTTCGATATGCGCATAAGTATAACCTTCGTTCTCATCGCCGACCAGTATCATACCGATCTTTTTGTCAGATACACTCTCCCTCTGTACCGACTCGGTCTCGCCTGTCTTACCGGCAGGCTCCTTTGTTCCGCAGCCTACAGCCATAATGCCGAGCGTAGCTGCCATGACCAAAGCTAAAATCCTCTTTTTCATAATGCTCCTCCTTTTATCGGATGCCTCTGTTATATCCGGGCATCCGTATTAACAACACTGAATGATATTACAATAACTCCGATTTGTAAACCCGGACTTATTTTTCCCTCTCTTTTTTCCATTTCATCAGTTCATCGAAGACCAGAGGTTTGGAATAATAGTATCCCTGGAAGGTATGCACATTGTATTCCCTAAGTATTTCTGTCATGGCTTTGGTCTCCACACCCTCAACGCAGACATTTGAGTCAAAAGAAGCAGCCATGCCTGAAAAATGTTCCATCAGTGTCCTTTCTCTTTCATCTTCCTCTATATGAATGATGAAACTCCTGTCGATCTTTATGATATCAAAATCCAGATCCAGCAGCAGTCCTACCGAGGAGAACCCCGTTCCGAAATCATCCAGGGCCACTCTGACTCCCATTCCCCTCAGGTTCACAATGACATTCTTTAACATATTTATATCAAGCAGCCTGCAGCGCTCGGTAAGTTCCAGACACAGCTTATAAGGCGGGAACTTGGTCTCTTCCAGCAGTTCCCTGACCGAATCAATGAAGTCCGGTCTTTCTATCTGTGAGTAGGAAAGATTTACGCTCATATAAGAGTTATCTTCATTTTTAAACATTTCAGCTCCGTCAAGCAGGGCCTGCCTTAGTATCCATCTGCCGAGATCTCTATACAGAGGGTCTCTCTCTATGATAGGTATGAATTCATCAGGCGGCACCATACCGAACTTAGCGGACTTGTACCGGATAAGCGCCTCCACACCGCTCATCTTCTCAGTATGGGCGTTTACCACCGGCTGATACACAAGATAAAAACCTCTGAAGCCATTAGCTATGGCCCAGCGTATTTCTCCGAGTTTGGCTATCCTGTCACGGTTCTTCTCATTAAGAGCTTCATAAAATTCAACCATATCGCCCTGTCTCTTCTGTTTTGATTCTTCATAGGCGAAATCCAGACAGGAATACACCGCCCTGTCATTTATGTCAAAATCATCTATCTCTATAAGACCGGCATTCATCTCGCAGACTATGGTCTTGCCTTCGATCTTTACTCCCTTTCGGAATTCTCTTCTGAATTCTTCGTATTTCTGTTTTATCTCCTTCACCGTTCTGATACGGCTTATCACGGCGGCCTTGGTACCGTCCAGCCTGTAAACCTCACCGGTATTGCCGACTTTATCATACAGCGAACGCACAAAATGTTGGAGAACACTGTTTCCGTAATGATAACCGTACATCTCATTGATCTCGGAAAACTTGCTGAATCCGATCATGGTTATCCTTACCTTATTCTTGTTCTGCAGATGAAGCCGGATATCTTCCAGCATGCCATACTGATTCTTTAGTCCGGTAAGAGAATCTATGTTGGAGTTGGAACTGTTGTTCATGATAGTTCCGCAGAAATACAGCGGCTGTTCATCCAGATCCTGTATTACCATGCCTTTACAGGTACACAGCACATACTCTCCGTCAGCCTTTTTTGCGCGGTACTGGATATCATGGAAACGCGAATTACCGGAAAAGATATCTGCCACAGCCTGTCTGTATGTTACCACATCATCCGGATGTATATGTTCTTCCCAGATAGCTCCTGCTCCGAACATATACTCTCCGGGCAGGCCGAAGGTATCCACACATTTCTTTGACCATTTGGAATAATCATATTTCATGTTGCAGAGATATACATAGCTGCCCTCAGCCATGCTCTCAAAAGCCATGAACAGATTATCAAGACTCCAGCGTTTTTCAGGCGGTACCTTGCTGCCTTCGCTTAAGTACTTCATGAACGAACTGCCATTACCGCCCTGTTCCTTAAGAAGTCTCTTATTATCATACATAAGGGCATCAGCCCTTGTGAATACATCGTTTACACAATCATCCAGTTCGGGATCGTATTCGCTCATTCCGATGGCTATAACGGGACCGTTGCCCCTTTTCATATTGTCAGCCACCTGTACCTCGAGCATGCGGATCAGATCATTTCTCGCGCTGTAATCCCTTTTTTCGAGACAGGCCAGAAACTCATCCCCGCCTATCCTGAATATAGGACTGTGGGCAAAGGTATCACAGATCATCTTACAGGAGGCTTTCAGATATTCGTCTCCAACGCTGTGACCAAAGGTATCATTAACGGGTTTCAGATTATTAAGATCAAAAATGACAATGGCGTACTTTACTTTTTCCGCGCCGCTGTCCATTTTTCTCTGCAGGATCTTTTCAAATTCCTGATAGGCGTTCTTATTGCCGATGCCGGTCAGTTCATCGCGCCTTGCCATCTCCATGGCAGTCTTCAGTACCCGTTCCTGTTTCTTTTCTTCTTTGACTTTCTTATCTACATTAAGTACGCCTATGATAAAGTATTCATCATTCTCTTCATTGTCCTTTATCAGGCGCATCTGATGATACTCGTAGTTGCCGTCGACATTAACGCGGTAGATCCTGCTCTCCTTTTCACCGTCCTTCATTTTGGAAAGCATTTTATCTTTTTCAAAAGCCGAAAGCAAACTTTCTCTCTCTGCCGGATGCACGCTTTCTTCTACTACTTCTGCCACATGTTTAAAAAAATCATTGCCATCCTTCTGCGGCAGCAGTGTATGCGTCTTCCTGTCAATGGAAAACCATTTGAAAGCGCAGCTTGCGGCATCCACATAATAAACACGCGTATATCCGCCAAGCAGAGCCTCGGCTATTTTATTGAAAATCTGTTCCTGTGTCATTGCCTGATCCCTTCCGGTCTATAAACAGTTTCTCAAAGTATCCCTGACAGCCCCGTTTCCTTTGTTCATCATATCATAATATTCGAGCACTCTGTTTTTAAGTACTGTCTTATCGCTGAGACTCGTGCCGAAAAGTGTTTCATCATCAAGTACTGCCTCAGGGCCATTCTCTTTAAGCTTATTCTTAAGCTCCTCAAGCCTCGGATCCGCGCTGTGCTTCATTTCCATACCGGCATCATCCGTATCTCCGAGATATCTCAGATACAGAGCCAGTACCAGAGGTATCACTTTCAGTTCATCCACACGCCCCAGCTCTGCATATGCCCTTATAGTATTACCGAATCTCTGGGGTATTTTCTGACTGGTATCTGTTGCGATGCGCTGAGGTGTATCGGGCAGATTCGGATTGACAAGTCTCTCCTCCAGCACTTCTTTCACAAAATCCTCAGGCTTGATTATGCCGGGATCTGAAGCGGTAACAATATCCTCTTTGGCAAGTGCATATACAAGCTTTTTAAGCTCTTCATCTTTCATCTCTTCGCTTATCTTCTTATGTCCGAGAAGACAGCCGCTGACGGCTAACGCGGTATGCAGCGGATTAAGACATGCACCGACTTTCATTCCCTCCGCTTTCATTACAGTCTCTCTGTCAGTCATATAAACACCGGCTTTTTCGAAAGCAGGTCTGCCTGCGGGGAAATTATCCTCGATCACAAGATAACCCGGGATCTCAGCATTGACAAAAGGGGCTATATAGGTACCTTTGCTGGTCACCTGCATCTCCATATCTTCAATGCCGCATGTCCCCAGGCTTTCCGCCACCTTTGCATCGGGGCGCGGTGTGATCTTATCTATCATGCTGAAAGGGAAAGATACTTTGCTGCTGTCATTCAGATAGCTCATGAAGCCCTGATCGTTCCATTTTTCCGCTATCTCCGTAACCGAAGCTTTCAGTTTATCACCGTTTCTGCTCATATTATCAAGACTGACAACCGCGACAGGCTTTTCACCGGCCTTATATCTGTGATAAAGCATAAAAGCCGTCATACCCATTGCGCTCTTCGGGTCGTTCATGCCGTTTTCCATATCCGCAAGAACGGCTTCAAAATATCCGTTATCATCCTTTATCGCATAACCCTTTTCCGTTATGGTATAGGTGATCAGCTTAAGCGTATCGCTGACGGCTATCTCCTTTAGCCTTTTCAGATCATCCCTTGCCGCAAATGCTTCACCTATTGACGCATTGATCTTCTTGATAATGCCGCCGTCACTTTTAAGTCCCACATCCAGACAAAGACAGTCATAAGGTTTGTACACCCTGTCGATAGTCTCACTGTCATAGCAGGCCACCGCATTGATGCCGCTTTCCGAATATCCGCCGGCAAGCAGCATATCACAGATCCCGCCTATGTATCCGCGAAAAATATTCCCGGTGCCGAAGTGTACCCATTCCGGTTTCTTTAACGTATTCTCACGCGCCTTCTTAACATCATATGTCGGAAGACTCACGCCTGCCGCTTCCCATTTTTCCTTTTCATTTATGATACTTTCCAGCTTTAATTTCATTATCCATTCTCCTTGGGAGTTTTATCCAGCATATCCCATGCACCCAGAATATACATGATACCCAGCGCCCTGTCATAGAGTCCGTATCCGGGCCTGCACTTTTCCCCCCAGATATGTCTTCCGTGATCAGGTCTTATAAACACGTCAGGATTCTTATCATGAAGAGCCTTAATAACCCCAAGCACTCCCACGTCACCATCACAGTCTCTGTGAGAAACCTCGCTGAAATCGCCGTTTTCATATATCTTTACATTTCTGATATGCGCAAATGCTACTCTGTCCGCGTACTTTTCGGCTATAGCAGGGATATTATTGTACTCGCTTGCTCCCAGTGATCCTGTACACAGTGTCAGACAGTTACATGGATCATCCACCATTTTGAGCAGCCTTTCAACATTTTCATCGGAGGTTATGAGCCGGGGCAGACCGAAGATATCCCAGGGGGGATCATCCGGATGTATCGCCATCTTTATCCCACACTCATGACATACGGGCATCAGTTTTTCGAGGAAATATTTTAAGTTTTCCCACAGCGTTTCTTTATCGATCTTTGAATACTTTTCAAACAGACTGTCCAGTTCCGCCATTCTTTCAGGTTCCCAGCCGGGCATTGTCAGACCTTCGCACTCCTTAAGTATATACTCTGCCATCTCTTTAGGATCCTGTCTGATCTTTGATTTTTCATAAAAGAGCGCCGTAGATCCGTCCGGAAGCGGATGGTAAAGATCGGTCCTTGTCCAATCGAAAACCGGCATAAAATTGTAGCAGATCACCTTTACGCCGAATTCCTTAAGATTTCTCATACTCTCGATATATTTTTCGATATAGAGATCACGGGTAGGAGCACCTGTCTTGATATCATCATGCACATTGAGCGATTCTACCACACTGACACCAAAGCCCTTGGCTTTTATCTCGTCCACGGCCGCTCTTATCTCTTCTTTTTCCCACACTTCTCCCGGAAGTTTGGAATGCAGCGCCCAGACGATCTCTTCAACTCCCGGTATCTGCCTGATCTGATCCAGACTTACACTGTCATTGCCGCTGCCATACCAGCGAAAACCCATTTTCATACTTTAATTACCGCCTTTGTTTTAGTTTCTTTATAGCGTACGGAATACATTATAGCAAAACTCTTAAGCTTTTGCCAAATACATCCGCCGTAAGTTCCTTATATTCCAATACTTGTTGCAGGTCCCAGGTAACAGCCGGGAAGTTTTTTGACTTTTTTGACCACGATAATGCGTTCCAGCACATTTTCCACCTGTGTTCCGTAAAAGCTGATACGGTTTATGCCCTTCTCCAGAACTTCTTCCGCTGAGGCCTCCCTTACATGATCCAACACGCCCATGCCCCATTCGTAAGAAGTACCCGCATCATAAGTACTGCCAAGTACCTGTACTTTCTTAAGTTCTCCGTCATTTACGGAATAGCAGATATCTATACCTCTTCCGTGAACAAAGGGATTTACGGGTTCAAGCACAAATATGATCCTGTATTCCCCGCCCTCCGTCAGCCTGAAACTGTAATCCGCCTTCGGAGCATCCGAAATATCTTCAATGCTTCTGTCCACAGGGAACAGCTTTATCGCATCTTCATTTCTTCCCAGATCCTTAAGCAGTTTGAACTCTCCTTTATTGCCTTTTACGAGTTCATCGAAAATCCCCGCATCCATAACGACCATATCGTTTTCTTCGATAAAGCTTTTCTCACTGTCATCATATACCAACGTAAATATATCAATATTCACTTTAGAGTTTCCTATGCTGACAGTGATCTCTCCTTTAGCCGTATACGGTTCCGCTTTCTTTTCAAGGCCGGATTTGTCTATCTTGACACAAATCTCCGTATAAGGCTCGCCAAGCCCTATCCTGCCGGCAGTAATATCGGTCGTGATCCATTCTTCCGATGTGCTGATATTGTACTCCGCTCTTTCGGTTCCTCTTGCAGCAATGAAAAACTTAGCCTTAGCTTCATCGGCATTCTCTTCCTCATAAACACTGAGTTTCAAACGCCTGCCTGTCCATTCTCCGCCGCAGCTGTATCCTGTTTCACCTATCATCCCCACCATCACATCGGTCTTATTTACCGGCGTTACATATTCAAGTGTCGGATAGGTACTCTCTTCGCTGTTCCAATTCCTGAAACCTATATGTTCAGCCATACCGAAACCATACCATCTGCCGCCTGCAGCGCTATGAAGCATATCCTTTAATGCCGTATCCCTTTCAAGACATTTTTTGACTGTCTCGGCGTGATCATTAGCGGCAACAAGTCCCAAAGATGCAAAATGATGGTTATATGCGCTGTGTATCCACATCCGGATGTTATTCATTCCCGCATATACTTTGTATGCTACCAGTTCGGTAAAGGCATCTTTATATTCTTCAGGACAGGTCTCTTCAGCTTTTCTGCATATTTCCTCTATCTCATCTGTCTCTTTAAGTATGCGTTCCGCTTCATAGCCTTCTTTAACGCTGTAGATACCGGCATTCATATGCTCGGGCCTTCTGTTGTTCATCAGTCTGCCGTATCTAAGATACATATCAGCCAGCGCTGATAAAGTATCCATGTCAAATGCTCCGCCGAAATTATTCACAAACCAGCGTTTCATATATTCAGCGGTTTTGTTTTCTGCCTTTATACCCCAGCTGTCATAATCATAGGCAAGATCAAGGAAGTAATTAAGCGGCAGCTCATTCATGCCAAGATCCCCGACATTGACTATCCAGAGTCTGTTGATGCCTCTTTCGTATGCAGTGGTCATCTGCTCCCAGACCGCCGGCAGATGTGTGGAATCGATCCACTCATAGGATATCGGTCCGCCGTGATAATCAAAATGATAATACATGCCGAAACCGCCCGGATGCTTTCTCATCTCCTCATCCGGAAGAGTCCTGACATAGCCGTGGTTATCATCACAGAGCATCAGTATCACGTCATCCAGTTCGGGATAATCCATCAATCCCTTATTCTGCTCATCTCCGTAATAGTATGCTTCTACCTCTTTGTACAAAGCTATCATGCGGGGGACTTTTTTGAGGTCTTCGCACACTTCTTCCCTGATCAGCTTATTCTGAGTGATCAGCACTTTCTTTATCAGATCTATATTTGCACCAAGTCCGGCTTCTCCCATGATCATGGAATCCCGCTCGCCGCGCATCCCTAAGGTTATCACGTTTTCCAGATGACCGTTTCTCTTTAAGCCGTCTCTCCAGAATTCCGTAATGCCTTCTTCGTTGGAAAGGAAGTCCCAGGCGTCTCCGTATTTGGAGCCCGCCCCTCTTACCATCGAATATTCCTCACCGTGTCTTAAGCAGGGTTCGTGATGTGACAGTCCCATGACCACACCGAGTTCATCAGCCAGTTCGGCGCTTTCAAGACCGGGGCCGTCCATTGCGAAATTGGATGCCCACATAGCCGGCCATAGATAGTTCCCTTTCATACGGAGCAGTATCTCAAAAACATTGATATACATCTTTGCATTAACTCCGCCGAAATTCTTATTGCACCAGTTTCCGAAGCAGGGCCACTCGTCGTTTATAAAGAAACCTCTGTATTCCACCGAAGGCTCTTTGGAAATATAGCTTTCCTTTATCTCAAGATGATCGGCACGGGGCGGATCCAGCTTTGACCAGTTAACAAAGGGCGATACATTAAGCAGATCCGATATTCTGAAAAGTCCGTATATGCAGCCTCTTTTATCACTGCCTGCTATCAACAGCGTTTCAACATCAGCGGGTATCATGGCATATACTTCTCTTTTCCCTTTTATACCCCTGTCGCCTTTAAGCAATTCATCAATAAGGGCATTTTCTCCTGCTATGCCGAATATCAGCTTATAGGTTTTGATACTCTCCAATTCGGCAGCGGCTGATATCTCCTTTATCTCAGGTTTAAAACCGAGACATTTCTCTATATCCTCTCTCACCCATTCAGCCACCTTTATCAGGCCGCTTTTAGTTCCCTTTTCATAAACAAAGCAAAGACCGCTTTCTTTACTTATCTTCATATCTTTCTCCTTCAGACCGTACTTCTTTTAGATATTATTCTTATAATATGCCTCAAATCTTGGCCTTGCCTTCACATAGTATTCCTTAAGGCCCGCATCAAAATGCTTTCCCATTCCGTCCATTATGATCTTATCCGCTTCTTCAAAAGACATGCTCTCTTTATAAACGCGCTTGCTGACCAGCGCATCATAGACATCGGCAATCGCCATTATCCTGGCTTCAAAGGGGATTTCTTCGCCCTTAAGTCCTTCGGGATATCCGGAGCCGTCCCAGCGTTCATGATGATAATGTGCCACATTCTCGGCAATTATCTTAAAGCTTTCATCATCCGTACTTTTAAGAATCTCATGAACTATCTTGGCACCCTCTTCCGCATGTTTCTTCATCTTTTCGAATTCTTCATCGGTGAAACGTCCGGGTTTTCTCAGGATCGCATCATCAACGGCTATCTTCCCCAGATCGTGCATCGGGGCCGCCTTTATTATATCTTTACAGAACTCATCGCTGAGTTTCATTTTGTCATCTTTCAGTATTTCTTCGACCAGCATACGCACACCTTCGCTGGTCCGCTTGATATGGCCGCCGGTGGAATTGTCCCGGCTTTCAACCATGGCCGCCATGCTTAAGACGAGATTGTCGTGCATGAGCACTATACTCTTAGTCTTTTCCTCAACTTCCTCTTCAAGTTCATTATTGTATTTATCAAGCAGCTTGATATATTTCTGGTTTTGGGTATCATCCGCAAGGAATACCTGATATCCCCTGCGCTTTGATCCGTCAAACATATAGTCAACGTTCACGCTGTACATACGGTCTTCTTCATTACCGGACGGATCTCGCTTAACATACAGGTTCTTATTGTTCTTTTGATCCTCTTCAAAATGCGCCACCCAGTGCAGCACGGTCTTTTCCAGTTCCTTCGAATCCGATAGTTTGAAATCTATTCTCATGTCCCTGAGGGAAGGGAAAATCTCCTTTGCCGTTTCATTACTGCCCAGATAGTTGTGATCAAAATCCATGATGATAAAGCCGGTATCACCGGATTGTACGAGTGATTCAACGACCATATCGCTGACCTCATATAAGGACATTCTTCTGACTATGAAAATATATGTTATCTGCGCAAAAAGATACATGACAGGCAGTATCTCATAACCGCCTATCAGATGATGATTGATAAAATAGCCGAAGACCGTAGCTGCTTCCGGAATAAACAGAAGAAACAGTATCCTGCGGGAAACCTGTTTCTTATTGAACAGGGAATATATGATCACTATGATGCTGACAAGGAAATATATACATACGACCGCATAAAAGAAAGTATGGAACGGCCCGTATTCCTTAGTGAAGAATACGAAGCCGTCCTTAACTTCCACTTCCAGCGATCTGTAAAACAGATCCGCATGCCCCATTGTCAGGATGATGCCATACATAAGGCAGTTGAAAACGAATGCCCCTGTCCTGATCCTTTTATTGACAGTGATCTGGCACAGATCACAGACTGTCATGGTTATGAACCAGGGCAACAGACTTCCGCCAAGATATATGATCTTAAGCCCGATATATGCGCTTTTCACATCGGGATTATCATACAGCAGCATATAACCCAGAGTGTTTACGGGAATAAGTATAAAAATCCCCATAATACTTGCATTAAAATGCCTGTGCCATATGAAAACATATGCCACCGCAAGCAATGCCGCCAGTATGAAAACAACCAGATAATACGTTTGAAGCATCCTTACGCTCCGTTATCAGATATCAGCGCTTATATCAATATTCTCGCCTGTAAGTCCTACATAAGCGCCGTCCTTAGCCTCAGCGCTCTCCGCATGTGCAAGAAGCCACTTGTTGCAGGCTGTCATCCACTTATCTTCCTCATTGTGAGCTTTAAGAGCCGGTACGGCGCCGTTAGTCCCCTTAGGAAGAACGATTGCAACCTTAAAGCCCTCTCCCTTTACTGCCGAGCAGGGTGCATAATGAAGGCTGGTCTCATATACTTCAACTACCTGTCCCTTCTTTGCAAGGAAAGCCTTGACTTTGGAAGTATCAAGCTTGCCGTCAACGATATCATCTGCCTTTGCCAGCAGGAGTATGAAATCGGTAGAGCCAATATTTAACTCGCTGTCACGATGATACTCAAGACAGTTAAGCTTTGTGTTATGGCCGTTGCAGTAGCCTATCTGTATCGGCATACCGCCATAGGCATTATTCTGGAGCACTCCGAAATCACAGGTGTACTCAAGAGCTGCACAGCTCATTACGTATTCCACACCCTCGGGAAGCGGCGTAGCTTCGTCCAGTGCTTTTACAAGGCAGCCCGTATCGTAACCCAGCACCTTGCCGTAAGGCTTAAACTCGGGATCGTTTACTGAATAGATCTTCATTACAAAATACCTCCTTTAAAGTTTTATATGTTACTTATTATAGCTTTTATAGTATCCGCGGTCTGCTTATATTTCTGTACAAATCCCTCATGATTTGCTTTAACATACTGCTTATCATCCGCAGCAGAGGCCTCTTCCAGTGCCCTTGCATCCTCAGAAAGTTCCATGGCGCCTATTGTCTTTGCCCCGCTTTTAAGGGAGTGCACCAGCACCTTGTACTCTTTCATATCTTCACTTTCAAGATAGCCGTCCAGTTCAGCCGCCTTTTCACTGCATTCAGTGGCAAAATCACCGAGTATCTCTGCATAAAAGCTCTGATCATCCCCGCAGAAACGTAAGGCTGCCTCCGTATCAAAACCTTTTGCCTTAAGTTCTTTAACGATATCCGCAGCATCCGGGATCATATCATCTTCGGAATCCGGCGAAAACTCCAGTATTTCCTCTTCTTCGGCACTTTCGCTCTTCTTCTCGTTCTCCGAGTTCCATTCAACCATCTCTTCAGGCAGATACTTTATGAGCTTTTCTTCGAGTCTTTCAACCTCTATGGGTTTGGACAGATAATCATCAAAGCCCGCTTCCAGATAGCTTTCCCTGGCCCCCACGACCGCATTAGCCGTAAGAGCTATGATAGTCATCCCCTCCGGTATCAGGCCGTTGCTCTTGAGTATTTTCAGAGTCTCAATACCGTCCATCTTCGGCATCATATGATCAAGGAAAACGATGTCATAGAAATTGCTATTGATAAGTTCTATCGCCTTTTCACCGGAATTTGCAATATCAGGTACTACGCCGTTTAATTTCAGCAGATTCTTTGCAACGCTTAAGTTCATCTCATTGTCGTCAACCACCAGTATACGCGCATTTTTGATCAGCGGGTGCTTTTGATCGGTCCTGCTTTCCTTGCTCCTTGAAAGTCTTGTTACATAATCACCTATAGGCTGGGCATCTATGATGTTCTGTTTCAGCACAAAGGAGAAGGTCGAACCCTTCCCGTATACGCTCTCTACTTTAAGGCTTGAATCCATCATCTTCAGCAGCTTAGTGACTATTGACATTCCAAGCCCGGTACCTTCGATATTGCGGTTTCTTATCTCATCAAGACGCTCGAAGGACTCAAAGAGCTTTTCCATGTCTTCTTCCCTTATGCCGATACCGGTATCTTTCACCGTGACTTCTATCCAGAGATTATCTTTTTCGCGGTTCTTCTCAATGACTTTCAGAAGTATCTCACCTTCATCCGTATACTTGACCGCATTGGTAAGCAGGTTCATTATTACCTGGGAAACACGCACATCATCACCGTAAAGCACTGATGGCAGTTTTTCATCAACCTCAGCCGTGAATTTAAGAGCCTTCGCTTTAGCCCTGTCCGAAATGGAATTAACAAGGTTATTGATCACAGAAGCCAGATCATACTTTACGGGGATTATCTCCATCTTGCCGTCTTCGATCTTTGAAAAGTCCAGTATGCTGTTTATGATTGACAGGAGGTTGTGTCCTGCCGACTGGATATTATCCGCATAACCGAGTATATTCTTGTCCGATGATTCCCTGAGTATCATCTCGTTCATACCAAGCACTGCATTGATCGGTGTCCTGATCTCGTGGGACATCTGGGCAAGGAACTGGCTCTTGGCCTTTCCCGCAGCTATGGCCGCATCCGCCGCTTCCTTCATCTGCAGATTGGTCTCGTCCTGCCAGCGTATCAGGCTTGACAGGGTGCGGTATATCATAACGATACATATCATGAATATGATAAAGCACAACAGGCCGTATACGATGACCTTTCCGAAGATGCTCCATATATCAGCCACCACATAAACGGTGAAAGCGGATGCTTTCCCCGGTGAAGCGGTGATCACCTTATAGCTTCCGTCATAATCTTTTATAAACTGGATCTTCTCATTGTTGACATCTACACTGCCGTAATTCAGATCTGCCACATTGGCGCTGCCCTCGGGAGACATCTGATAGCTGCCGAAAGGATGATTGATGATATCCCCTTCGTCATCCACAAGAAAGGCATAACCGGTATCGGAATAGCTGTCACCCAGTATGTTTACAAGTTTATCCATAAAGAAATCTATACCGAAATTCCCCATGAATTCTCCTGTATATGCATTGTATACCTTTTCCGACATTGTTACACAATACCCGCCGGTCTGCTGATCAAAGTAAGGAGCCGATATACTCCAGTTTTCCTTGCTTTTCATCAGATCCACATACCAGCTTCTTGTATCAACTCTCCATCCTTCTTCCGGCTTCCAGCCGTTATTCATATAGACACAGGGCGTAAGATCCGGACTTGCCATATAACTGACGGATATTTCCGGATACTGTACTGTGATCGCATCCAGATAGGCTATAGTCCTGTCATAATCCTCAAGCATTTCAGGATTGGTGGAGATGATACTTACAAACATATCAAGTATGCTCTTCTGCGTGACAACCCATTCGGACAGTCTTGACTGGTAACTGTCAGCCTCCTTCTGCATCATTACGTTGCCCCACTTATAGATCACGGTGATATTGATATAGAAGGTCACGAACATGATGATCAGCATCAGGCTGATTATCACACGCATGAAGCGTTCGTTCATTCCTTTAACGCCGGACTTCTTTCCGGAGGCATTATCATGTTTCTCACTTCTGACTATGCTGGAATATGAGACTATCTGCCCGATAGTCTCGGAAAGCCTCTCACCTGCCGTATGTATAGAGGTCATCCTTTCCTTCAGATCATCGTCAGCGCTTTTTATTTCGCTGCCGGAGCCTTCGAGTATCCGCTTTAAGGGTTCATTCAGCTCAGCAGTGATATTCTGAAGAAAAGCCTCTTTGGAAGCCAGCGCATTCTCAGCCTTTTTCTGATTATTTACTGCCAGAAGATACAGTATTATCACTATCGCGAAAAGCGCGACGGAAAGCAGCGCAGTGACTATCAGCTGCTTGTATGAATCTTTGTAAAGCTCCCAGTCATTCTCGCTGACTATCAGCACCCAGTCGTTTCCGCTTCTTGCCGCAAAGAGATTATCATAAAGATAGTCTGCTTTAACCCTTGCCGTAGCAACGCCGCTCCTGTTTCTTGCAAGATTCCAGATGCCTGCATAATCGGGAAGCACAGCCACCAGCTGCATGCCTATCAGTTTCTCATCGGCACAGCCGGCTATGATACCCTCTTCGGTAACTATAACGGCATTATGAGAGCCTGAGGTATACATCTGCCTGATATGCGCCTGTATATTGTCCATGGTATAATCGGCAGAAACTACCGTAGAGCCGTCTGCCAGCATCACAGCCACCGTATAACAGATATTTCCGGTCATTGCATCGATATAGGGCGGCGATACATAAGGTCTTCCGTTATTTCTTACAGCTCCGGTATACCACAGTCTCTCTGTCGCTATATAATCATCAGGCATATCAAAATCGGGGATGATTGCAAAATCATCTCCGGCAATATAAAAATTGAAAACACCGTTGTTTTCTGCTATAAGTTCTTTTTTCTTTGCGTATACGAAATCCGTCAGATCTTCATGATCATTTATATGTTCCCTGGCGACCATCGCCAGTTCCATAGCAAGATTTTCGGCGTTCTTTATCGTGCTTTCCAGCTCACCGCTGATCATTTCCAGCTGGTATGTACCGGAATCAAGGGTCTGCCGCCTTGTCTGCCCGAAAACCATCCATATATTCATGAAAGTAACTGCAAGCAAAAGCGAGGCAATGAGTATTATCACCCCGGCATGCTTTTTGTTATTCATTTATCTTCTTCCTCTTTGACATCCGTTTCTTCAGCCTCTGATACCTCAGAATCATCAGCAGGCTGTTCCTTAGCTGCTTCCCCGATATAATTACCGTCTTCGTCCCATTTATCTTTATCTATGATCCAATCCTTGACTATCACAAACCCCACTACCAGTGCCATCATCGCCACCGGAAGTATCACATGCCAAAACATACTTTAGCCTCCGTAACTCATGCTCTCAAAATCCTATAAATTATACCAAATTTCCTCAGGTCCAGTCAATCAAAAAACAGCTGATATAGCTTTATATTTCCAGTGGTAATCTGAAAACAGCCATGCATTACGGATTCAAACATAAAGCCCTTAGTTACCCACTTAGTGAAAGCGAGCGGACAGCAGCAGGCTTCGCATTGTCTGAGCTCACTTGCACATCCTTGTGCAATTTAGCGAGTTAAGAAGCCTGCGGCATCCCGGGACACAATAGTCGGTCATAGCTTATTGCAACATTGAGCAGTGTTTGTCCCGCGAGGGTTAGCGAGCGATAAGCGAGCGATGCCCGAGTTACGCAAGCATGCGGGCGCTCGGCCGCAAGGCCGACTCTGCATCGCCCGCATGCAGTTCAAATCGCCTCAGGGCCACTAAAAAAGCACCTATATGGTGCTTTTTTACGTGGACCTGAGGGGATTTGAACCCCTGTCCGAAACGTCCGCCCTTGCCCTTCTACTATCATAGTCTCTGGATTGACATTCCCTCTGCCGCACCGTCAAAGACACCGGATACGGTTTCAGTAGCTTCATGGATCAGCCGCATGCTCAAAGCTTTGCATACGCGTTTCCTGCAGACCGACGCCCTTACCTCACCCTGCAGGTTAGGTGAGAAGGACGGGCTGCGCTTAGGCAGCCAGTGCTAAATTATCTTCAGCGTTTAGTTTAATTTTGGGTTTGACGCACACCTGCGGATAGCTTCTTCAACTTAAGACGCCCCGTCGAAACCTGTCAGGCCCCTTTATATTATTATGGCACAAATAAGCGCCCATAACAACCGTTTTAAAGATTTTTAACCTTGAAGTCACGCTCAAGTTCGCGCCTTGCATCCTTCTTTGCAATATCCTGCCGCTTGTCGTAATTCTTTTTACCCCGGGCAAGGCCTATCTCAAGCTTGGCCCTTCCGTCTTTAAAATATACCTGTAGCGGCGCTATGGTATAGCCGGCCTTGGATGTGTCCCCGGTAAGCTTGTTTATCTCACTCTTATGGAGGAGCAGCTTACGGACGCGAAGGGGATCACGGTTAAAGATATTGCCCTGCTCATAGGGTGAAATGTTCATGCCTACCACATACACCTCACCGTTCTCTATGCGTACATAGGCCTCCTTGATGCTGCACTTTCCGAGACGCAGGCTTTTTACCTCCGTGCCTTTAAGCTCCAGGCCCGCTTCATACTTTTCTTCTATGAAGTAATCAAAGTAGGCTTTTTTATTATTTGCGACGAGTTTTATTCCTTCTTTTTTCATTTTCCCACACCAGCTTAAAATCTATGGTACGAAGCAGCATATCCACTTCATCAACCTTAACCTTCACTTTTTCACCGAGCCTGTAACGCCTGCCGCTGTATCGTCCTATAAGGGCGTATTCCTTCTCGGAATAATCATAATCATCGCCTTCCATACGGGATATATGCACAAGGCCTTCAACGGTATTGGGCAGCTGTACATAAAGCCCCCATCCCGTTACGCCGCTGATCGTCCCCTCATAAACCTCTCCTTTTTTATCGGACATATAGGAGGCCATCATAAGCTTATCCGTATCACGTTCCGCCTCCACGGCGCGTCTCTCCCTGTCGGAAGACTGCTTTGCAACCTTATCAAGTATCTTTTCGTAGTGCTTTATGCGTTTATCTCCGAGTTTGCCTTTCAGCTCCTCCTTCAATATCCTGTGTATCTGCAGATCCGGATATCTTCTGATGGGCGAAGTAAAATGTGTATATTCTTTTACCGCCAGTCCGAAATGCCCCAGACACTCGGTATCGTATCTTGCCTGTTTCATACTGCGGAGAGCCAGCGTGCGTATCAGTTCTTCCTCATCCCTTCCGGCTATACCGGAAAGCATTTTCTGTATCTCCTTGGGAGTTATATGCTCGGGTTCGCCTTTCATATGATAACCGAAGGATCTTAACAGTTCCATCAGATCCCTCATCCTGTCCGCATCCGGTGTCTCATGAACTCTGTACAGGAAGGGCAGTTCCTCTTCAAGCATATGCGAAGCCACACATTCATTTGCGCTAAGCATAAACTGCTCGATAAGCGAAGTAGCGCTGTTTCTCTGATAAGGATGTATGTCTTTTACGAAACCGTTTTCATCCAGCTCTATCTTGCTCTCAGGCAGATCAAAGTCTATGGAACCGCGCTTGCTCCTCATCTTTTTAAGAGCCAGTGACAGAGTCTTCATATTCTCAAACATGGAGACAAACTCTTTATACTGTTTCTTAAGTTTGCTGTCGTTATCATCTATTATACCCGCAACAGCCGTATATGTCATCCTTCTGTCGACATTGATCACACTCTCACAGATCTCATAATCCCTGATGATACCGCTCTTTGATATACGCATTATACAGCTCATGGCAAGGCGGTCCACCCCTTCGTTGAGGGAACATATGCCGTTGGAAAGTTCCACCGGGAGCATCGGGATCACGCGGTCTGCCAGATATACGCTGGTCCCGCGCTTTAAGGCTTCTTTATCAAGTATTCCGCCTTCTTTGACATAATGGCTCACATCCGCAATATGAACACCGAGGATATAATCCTTCCCCTTTATCTCCAGACTCACTGCATCATCGAGATCCTTGGAATCCTCACCGTCTATGGTGACCATCTTAAGCTTCCTTAGATCAAGCCGTCCTTTCATCTCCTTTGCGCTGACTTTATCCGGTACTTTTGCGGCCTCGTCAGCGACATCGGAAGCAAAAGCTTCGGGAAGCTCATACTGCCTGATTATAGCACTGATATCCGCATGGGGATCCCCTTCGCTCCCGAGTATCTCAGTGATCACGCCCTCCGGCCTTCTGCCTGTTCCTCCGTATGTCTTTATCTCACAGAGTACCTTATCGCCGTTAACAGCTCCCATATCGTCAGCTGCCGCAATATAGATATCATCGGCTATTTTCTGCATATCCGGCACTACAAAGCCAAAATCCTTTGACTTCTGATATGTTCCGGCCACGAAACTTATCTCATGGGACAGCACTTTGGTAATCGCGCCTTCCATCCGGTGCCCGTGCCTTTTATCAAGCAGTTCTACCAGCACCGTATCTTTGTGAAATCCTCCGCCTAAATTACCGTGGCTGATAAAGATATCTTCATCAAGTTCCTCAACTTCAACGAAGCCGAAGCCCTTACGGTTGGTGATAAGGGTTCCTTCAAATACCAGACCGCTGCCCTTTTTCTTTGTGCTCTTCTTTTCCTTTGTTTTTCCCTTGCTGTTCTTTTTTGTTTTTTTGTATTCTTTTCCTGACATATTCTTTCCTTTTTTCATAAACAAAAACCCCCCGCTTATTGCGAGGGGCCTGATAACATTTCTCCCGGGATCAATGAAGCCTTGACATATTAAGCAATATCACAAGCAGCAATCCTACAGCCGAGAAAACTCTGGTGAGCATCAGCATCATGCCTTCTCTTGATCTGCCCTTGTTCTTGCTCCAATATGTATCGGATGATCCGCCCGTAAGTCCTCCTATACCGGACTCACGCCCCTTCTGCATAAGTACTATCACGCAAAGCGCAATACAATCGATTATAAAAAGTATTGTTAAAAATATACGCATAACAGAAACCTCCGTTTACAAACAAGGGATATATTACCACAGTCGTCCCCGGATTGCAAGAACATTTTTAAAAAGCTTTAAAAATATGCAGGATATTCTTACCGTCCTCATAGCTGTAATCTATCTTATCCACGGTTTTTTTGACCATATAAATGCCAAGTCCCCCGATCTGTCTTTCCTCTGCTGAAAGGGTGACATCGGGATCTTCTTTCAAAAGCGGGTTATAAGGTATGCCGCTGTCAATGAAAGTAATGGATATGCCTCTCGGGTCATCCTGTGTTTCGGTAATGATCTTAGCCATGCCTACTTTGTCCCCATAAGCATAATGAGCTATATTGACAAAGAGTTCCTCGACAGCAACAGCCATTTTTATCATTATCCCGGAAGGACAGTCCAATGCTTCCAACTGCCCGTTAACAAGATCCAGAACAGTATCCAGGTTGGCGTCTTTTGCCTCTATCTCCAATTCCCGTAACAATTCTTACTCCTTCCTTTAGGGCGGAAGTGTCAATCCTTTTCGTTTCCGTCTTTTCCGATATATCTGCATGCCAGCATGGTGATATCGTCAAACTGCGGTGCCTCTCCGACGAACTCATCAAGTGAGCCGCGTATACTCTTTAACAGAACATCCAGTTCCGCTTTAGGATCCTTATTAAGAACATCCAGCATACGTTCGATACCGTAAGGTTCATTATCCAGATTGGTTGCTTCGGGTACTCCATCTGTATATACAAAAAGCGTATCTCCGGGATGAAGTTCAAACTCATGCTCACGGAAAGTCAGATCTTCCATAGTGGCAACCGCAGGTGAATGCTTATATTTGATCAGTTCAAATTCTCCGTTGGCCCTGCATATTGCCGGATATTCATGTCCCGCGTTGGCAGCTACGCCCTTTCCTGTGGATATTTCCATTATCGCAAGCCAGACCGTAACAAAAAGCTCTGCTTCATTTCCTTCACACAGTTCATTGTTTGCATAAGCAAGCACTTCGGAAGGTGTACCTCCCAGCTGCGCCCTGTTCTTGATCAGTGTCTTTGCGATCACCATGAAAAGCGCTGCGGGAACTCCCTTACCTGACACGTCAGCCATTACCATGCCCAGATGGTCATCATCGATCAGGAAGAAATCATAGAAGTCACCACCTACCTCTTTGGCGGGATCCATGGTAGCAAAGAGGTCGAACTCTTTTCTGTCGGGGAATGCAGGGAATATCCTGGGCAGCATATCTGCCTGAATCTGCGTAGCGACATTGAGCTCCGCACCTATCCTTTCCTTCTCTGCAGTGATAACTGTCAGGTTGGACACATAATCGTTGATGTCGTTCATCATTCGGCCGAAGCTTTCCGAAAGACCTTCGATCTCATCACCGGTCTTAACATCGGCCGCATTCTCGGCTGCATTATATCCGCTCTTTGCATCGGCATAGTGGTCTCTTTCCGCAAAAGCATCCACCTGTTCAGCCAGATCTTCCAGAGGATTAGTTATCTTATTCTCAACATAGCTCAAGAAGCAGATCGTAACAAGGAACATAACGTTCAGCGCTATACCCACGACCGCATATACATGTCCCCAGAGATCGACAGCTTCCTGAACTACTGCGCTCTCCGCACGGTAGCTTGTAACACCTACCATCAGCACGCTGAATACGGTTATCAACAGGAAGCCGACTACCACCTTGGCCCTTATGGACATGACACGGATATTTACCCTGAAACGCTCGCTTCGCACTTCCTTAACCGGTCTGAAGATATACACTATCTCAAATACGGCAAATACTATGGTCATGATAAGCGCCGTCATGCCGTCAAGCATAAAGCCGTTGATCCTCTCTGCAAAGAAGTAGGCAACGCCTGCCGCGCATATGGCAAGCAATAACAGATCAGGTATCCATTCGCCGATGGTCTTTTTCTTTTTAACTATCTTCTCGTTTGCATCTACCGGTTCCGTAGGAGTCCAGAACTGGGCATTGCGGTTACTGGTGATCAGCAGGGTCGCGGGAACACCGAGTATTACGGCAAAATCAAAGTTATTGAAGAACAGTAAGAGTCCCGATGAACCGAACTGCTGGAATCCCAGATGTTCAAATAAGAGTGAGAGGAGTATGGTTGTGATGAGGGAATCCACAAATACGATAAAGATAAATTTCAGTATGTCCTTAACGCTTCTCAGACGGGGCTTGACCGTATACCCGCGGCCGAAATCCAGGCTGTACCACATCTTATAAGGCAGGTAAGCATAGAAGAAGTTGATTACGAAACCGCCTATAAAGATCTTTAATCTGAATGCTGAAAAAAGTCCCGCAACGGTCTCTCCGCCCATCAGAGCCGAAGTGATATCAGATATCAGGTTGGCTATGGAGATACCCCAGGCTCCCGCAGGTCCCCACAAAAGCCCGAAGACAACCGGGATCATATTGGCGGGACGCACTTCCGTCATACCCGGTACCAGTGTCAGAAGCGACTTGAACGGCATGGCAACGACGATAAAAAGCACGCCGACGATCACCATCCGCAGCAGCCATTTCTTTTTGGTAAATACCGAAAAAATGTCCTTCATCTGTTTTCCTCCTCTTTACAAGACAACCATGAAATTGTTGTAACCTATCGTTCTTCTGTAACTGTAATCAGATGCTATCTTTTTAACTATGCCTATACCAAGCGCATTGATAGTATTATCTTCGGAATCGCCGTCCATCAGGCCGCTTCGCACATCTTCCATATCTCCGACTTCGGACGTAGGATCGAACTGTGTAAGATTATCCCTGATCCTCAGCCTTGATTTGCCGCCTTCCCTCGCTATCAGGATATCTGCGTAATCAAAGCCTCTTTCCTCTCCGGCCATATTGACCACGTTCACGACCAGTTCTTCTATGACCAGACTTATATAATAAGTCTGCTTAGGCCCTATCCCTGCTTCATCACAGTATGCCTCCACCTCACTGAGCAACTGGGGAAGGTTCTCTTTTTTAGCAGGAAGTATCTTTCTGAATTCACCCTCGGGACGTTCAAAATACTTCTTATCCAGCAGCAGAAAGCCTCTGTGCGAGATCAGGCAGTATAATATAAGACAGGTATTGGTTGCCACCGATGCAAACAGAAGTCCGTACCATACTCCGTGAAGGCCGTAAGTTGCAGAAAGTATTATTACCAGCGATACGGGGAATACAAGGTTATCCAGGATACTGATAATAAAGGCCACATTGGTCCTTCCGGTGCAGCGGTAAAAAGCATTAAAGAAAGTGGTCAGTCCCATCAGCGGACAATATACCGAAAGCACCTTAAGCGCAAACAATGTTTCTTCCGTAAGAACTTCTCCGGTAATATGGAAAAGTCCGCATAAAAGTCTGCCGAATACAAACATCAGCACGCCCATGGCCAGAGATATAAAGAACATAACGCATGCGCTTATCTTTGCAGTCCTGCGTACGTTCTCTTCTTCACGTTCACCGTAATAAATACCCAGCATAGGCTGAATGGAGCCGGTCACGCCGTCAAAAAGCGCAAACAGGAAGTTGATCAGATATTTGATAACGGCATAGATAGCTATGCCTTCCTCTCCTCCGTTCTTGCCGAGAGAATGGTTCACAACTATGGTCAGCAGTATCTGGGAAGCAAATATGACTGCAAGGGTCACACCGTATTTAACGATCTTCAGATTCAGTTTGAAAGACTCACTGCCAAGAGGCAGCTTCACCAGGCCGAACATCCTCTTCTTCGAAAACAGCCTGATGGCTGCGAGCAGGCAACAGAGCGCCTCGGCAGCAACTGTACCTGCAGCTATTCCGGCGCAGCCCATATTAAAACCGAGCACAAACCATACCGAAAGGACAATATTTGAAAGCCCTGCGCTGACTACACAGAACATGGCATATTTCTGTTCATTATCGTTTCTTAAAAAAGTCACCATGACCGGTGAAAGAATAAGAAAAGGAAGTCCCAGGAAGAGCACTCCGATATAGGCTTCCGCAGATGTTGCCATGGCAACGCCTGTAGCACCGAGCCCCATAACTATGGGCCTTAAGAATATCGTTCCCAGAACTGCGGCAATGATGCCTATGACAAGTGAAGACAGCATGGACACGGTAAATATCCTGCTGCAGTATCCCCTGTCACCGCGCCCCATATGAACGGCAAGGAATATGGCTCCGCCCATACCGAAAAGCGCATATACTATCTGGGCAAAAATAACAACGGGAAGTCCTAAGCTTATGGCCGAGAGTCCGGTCTCGCCCACAAGATTTCCCGCAATTATCAGATCGGTCATGGAGATCACCGACAGTGTGATGGAGCTTGCCACTGTCGGGAAAAAGAACTTCATGAAGGTATCGCGCACGATCCGGTTTTCCAATGCCGCCTGTTCCTGCATACCGCTCAGTCCTCCAGCATGTATGCACGCAGTTTATTGCTCATCGGATGCGCATCCATAAGTCTCGCCATGTCATCTTCATAAGAGAAACCGTATACTTCAAGCCAGTCTCTGAAAAGATCCTTTTCGGAGCAGTATGTACTGATATCTTCATTTACGCCGAGCAGATACAGTTTCTTCTTTGCGTCCCTGTTCTCACACAGCCATTTACCCAGCATAAGTATCTCGGTAAAGATAAGGTCGATCATACAGTTGGTAAGCGAGATGACATCAGGTCTGAAGAAGTTGACCGGCAGACCCTTGGCGATCAGATATATCTTTTTCTCACGCTTTACGCCCTTTTTGTCATATCCAAAGACATACTCATCCACGCCCACATACTCAAAATGGTCTTTGAGGGTGATCCCTTCAGGGAAGGGTATATCCCCACGGAGCATGGAGAGGAAAATCCAGAATTCCTCATCCTGGGAGGAACTGCTGGCCAGATACAGCTTGTGAGCTTTTCCCTCCATGAAATCCGTCAGCATCTTTTCATCAAAGGATGCGCAGCCCGTATTACCGAGAATTATCGTATCAGCATCAAAGCAGTCTGCTTCCGTGGTCTCGTATGCTTTAAGTCCCTCACCGGCTGCAAGGCCGAAGATATACGGATTCTTCTCGCATACCATGAGCTTGACGGGTCTTTCCGTTAAGACCTGTGCTATACGGCGGCCAATGACACCGTAACCTATAAGCAGCACCTTGTGGAAATCCAGGAAAGTATTGATCCCGTACAGGAAATAGCTGAGTTCTTCTATAACACGCTCCGCTATGAAACGTGATTCGACATTCATCTTTATATCTGATCTTGCAACACTCAGATGCGGATAGGCATATTCTTTTTCCTTACCGAGATGATATCCCCTGACTGTTCCGGAAGTTGTCTGTTCTACGGCTCCGAGGGTCTCACTCTTAAGCAGCGGGTATTTATCGAAAAGATCGCGGAAAGCCTGATAATGATATCCGCCGTCCTCAATGATAAGAAGCTTGGAGCCTTCTTCAAGAGCCGGGTAGATATCATGCTTTACAGCCTGCTCTACAAGCGCCCTTACAACTTCTATAAAACTGCCTTTTACGCTGCTGACTTTTTCGTTCCCGCGATAAAGAGCTCTCTCATCACCCTCGGTCTGTGCGTAAAAACCTACAAAGCTGTCTTCCACCGGCACTTTCCTGTCATTGTAAGGAGCGCCGATAAAAACAACTTTCTTAAAGACTCTTCCAAGTATCCTGCTGAATTCAAAAGAATTCTCCATACAATGATTTATATGGAGAACAATAACATCCGCTCCCGTTTCGGCGCTCATGCGGTCCGCAGTGCGCGACAGCAGGAGCATGTCGTCGTTTTTCATAGATCCCCCCTGATCAACCCCTGAAAGTATTATGATTCTATGTTAAGTATATCTACAAAGCCGGTAACATCAAAGATTTCCATTACATCTTCGTTGGCATTGCGGATCACCATGCTTCCCTGACGGTTCATTACCTTCTGTGCCGACAGAAGCACACGAAGACCGGCTGAGGAAACGTAGGCGATATCTTTCAGATCCATTATAAGTTCAGTCATACCATGAAGCTTTTCTTTGATCACTTCTTCCAATTCGGGAGCAGTCACTGTATCAAGCCTGCCTTCCAGTGAAATGGTCAATTGTGTACCTTCCTGCTTAGTATTAATGGTCATACTGTTACCCCTTTTCTTTATTATCTCGCGTTTGGATCATCCCCACGCGCTTTTTTTATTGCAGCTTTATTCTCATACATGCGCTCATCAGCCAGCTTCAGCAGTTCCTTTATGTCGAAATCACCTTCACCGTAAGCCAGTCCGCAGGCTATCACGCATTCCATTTCTCCGGGTATGCTGTTAAGCTCTGCCAGCGCTTTTTCCCATTCCTCTTTAAGCTTTTCGGCCTCTTCTCCGCTCAGGTCCCAGGCGATCAGCATAAATTCGTCACCGCCCATCCTGAAGCCCCGTACCTTTTCTTTTTCCACCATCAGCAGACTCTTTGCCGACTTGACTATAAGCGCATCACCCGCTTCATGTCCGTAGGTGTCATTGGTACGTTTCAGATAATTCACATCCATGTTATAAACCGCAAGACTCTTACAGTTCGGGAAGAAATCCTCCATCATGGACATATACTTGCCTTTATTTGAAAGCCCGGTAAGCTGGTCATGCTCACTCTCATATACGATCTGTTCACGCATGATACAGTTTTCAATAAAGAGACGGATCACGTTGTACTGCATCTGGAAAGGTTCTTCCGACTCGGTGTCATCATCATTGATGAACAGCGCATAGCGTGTGCCGCCTACGGTCTTCTCGCTGACATAACAGATGAAGCCTTTGGTACCGAAGCCCGGCAGAAATCTGCGGCTTCCTTTTTTACCCGAAGGCCACTTATCCTTATCGATACGCTGAAGGGATGAATCCTTATCACCTTTTTCCATCACATAGGATTCCACAAACTTCTCACGCTCTATATAAAGTACTGCGCTGTCTATATCAAGGGACTCCATGATCACTACCATGCAGTCGTTATAATCGCCGGAAAGCCGTTCCAGAACAGTAGTCTGCATCTTGGACAGCTCACGCCATTCTTTTGAATATCCGGAAACCTCGCGCAGCAGATTTGCATAATCACTGGTGTTATAGATATGATGAACGAGCAGCTTCTGTCCCTCTGCTTCGGTGGGAACCGTAAGCACACGGAAATAAGACCTGCTCCTCCTGTCAGATATCTCCCAGACCATTTCCTTATTGATCTTCGACATATCCCCGAGGTGAAATTCAGCCCAGGCGTTCCACTGGTCATCACTGAACTTCTCCACGCTGTTACGGAACAGTATCTCACCATTAACATCGGTAACGAGATACTCTCCGATCTTTCCCTTCATGCAATTAATTATCAGCTCACTGTAATCCATATTTCACCACATCATAAAAAAGACATAATAATCCTTATTATTTTATCTTTTTAGCGGCTTACTTGTCAAGATTTTATGTTACAAAAAGCCTTAAAAATCAACGTGCTGGTTTATCCTTGATATAGCTTTTCTGTTGAATTTTTTTTCACTGCCATCCGCTTCGACAGTTATGCTTTCTTTGTCATATGCTTTCAGTATGCCTGTATATTCTTTTGCGCCGTCAAGAGCTTCATAAAGGTTTATATCCACTTCTTCTCCAAGGGAATACTCAAGATGGCTGTCTTTCTTAAGCTGGCGTCCGAGCCCCGGGCTGCTTACTTCCAGTATATATGCCTCGGAAATATAGTCTTCTTCGTCAAGTTTCGCCGACAGAGCGCGGCTGACTTTTTCACAGTCCTGAATATTCACGCCACCGTCCTTATCTATATAGCAGCGCAGATAATACTCTTTTCCTTCTTTCACATATTCCACATCATATATCCTGACACCGTATTCCTCACAAATGGGGCCGAGTAACTCATGCGTCTTTGTCTCGTATTCTTTCTTACCTGCCATTTCATATCCTCCCTTCCGCATCTTCCACGTCTTTATATCCCAGCAGTTTCGCCGTATTATTCATTATCTCATACGCTATATTCCTGCCGTCCTTGGCATAAGAAGCAAGCAGTCTGCCATATGCAAGCAGAGTCTCATCCGAATAAGTGCTGATCTCTCCTCTCAAATATGTTTCATAAGAGGTATCATATTCCGTATCTTCCGAAGTATGTATCTTCCTTGCATTGCCGGCCATTTTGGGAAATCTTGCCGCGAAGTTTTCCATCATCCCTACCTGAACCGCGATGATACCCTCCTGAAGTTCTTTGCGTTCATCGCTCAAGACCGGGAAATTATCCTTTATTTCTTCGTAACGCTTTGGCGCAGTGGATTCCATCATCCTGCCGTACTTTTCGGTTATCAGGTTTCTGCCTGATGTAAGATCCTTATAAAAGCTCCTTAAACATTTCTCATCCCAGACCATATACTGACTTCTTCTCATTACCGAAAAGGTCTCCCAGTTATCCTGACAGTCAGCCCTGCCGCCTTCGTTTATAGTCTTGTCAAACTGCTTCCATTCCTCCGCAACGATCCTTTCGATCAGTTCTTCTTTGCTGAGTTTCCTGCCGCCCAGGCCTGCAACTTCGGCTATATATCTGTCCGCAAAGGGATCTGCCTTATCGTAGTCGTTGATCAGATCCTGAGTTTTCAATTCCTCAAGAATATGCGCAGCTATGATATCAAAGGTAAGAGCCTTGTCATTGCTCATATCCTGCATATCCGCAACCGCATCAAGCATATCGGCGATCACCGCAGCATTTTCAGCTTCCTTAGCGCTCCTGTCAAGCCATTTAAGATAAGGCGGATATTTTCCGTTAAGATAGTGCACTATCTTCAGCGCCGCCTCACAGGCTCTTGATTCATAGAGCTTTGCCGTCAGCTTGTCACCGCGCCTTACACAGCGCATATAATTATACTGTCCCGCCTGGGAAAACACATGAAGAAGGGTTGCCAGCTTTCTTCTCCTGAATTCCTCCGGCATGCCGTTTATGAAATAATCTCTTATCCCCGTTAATGTTCCGTCACTGTCCATGAACAGCTTTCCGTTTACAGCCGCGGCTATACCGGCCAGCTGTTCGTCATCAAGCGCATACAGCGCCTCATCAAGACCGCCGTCCTCTACTCTCCCGCTGACATTCATAAGACCCGTCAGCCTTTCGAAATAATCATCAATGAGCAGTACGCCCTGTCTCATCAGTGACAGATCCGGTTCTTCCTTAAAGCAGGCCGCATAGGCATCGTCATAGAGCTTTGAAAGCTCGGGTCCGAACAGCGCAGCTGTTTCTTCTGTGAGCCATATTACGCAGCCTTTTACGAAATCATGATCCGTGGATGCCTCGTCATCATAACCGAAATGTTCGCTGCCCTCCCCGGAATAACCTATGGCTACTCTTTCCAGTGCTCCCGGACATTTATTTTTGATAGCCGGATAAAGGTATTTTTCATAGAAATCTTCGGCATTCTTAACTGTCCTGCTTAAGATCTTCTTTTCCTTCATCCTGGCTACTGCCATGTCATAATTATCCTTAACCCTTAAGTAAGACTCGCTTTCTCCTGTCCCTTTATAAAGGACATTCATGGCTTTCTTAAAACAGGCCGCGGCTTTATCAAACTTTTCCTCATAGAAATACAGACTACCGAGAGCAGACAAAGCCGCGCTGTAATGGAAATCCTCTCCGCCTTCGGCCTCGAAACGTTCAACCGCTTCCTTCAGCACACCTGCCGCTTCCTGTCTGGCTTCCGGTTTGCCTTCTATGATAGCCGCCGCCAGATTGGCTCTTGAAGTGGCAGACTCAACTCTGTGTTCGGGATAGATATCAGCTATCTCTATAGCTCTGTTAAACTCTTCTATGGCCCTGTCCCATTCCTTCATTTCCTGGTATAAGAGGCCTCTGTTATTATAGAGTCCGGAAAAAAGGAAGTCTCCGGGCACCAGCATATTTTCATACATTTCTTCGCAGATACTGTATCTCTTGACAGATTCTTCATGCATACCGAAGCCTCTGTATGCGTTTCCGAGATTAAGAAAGGTGGTTGCGGCCTCTATGGTTCCGTCCATATCCATGTCATGAAGCAGGCCCTCCAGCTCATTGCAGGCCCTTATACCCTCTTCTTTAAAAGATGCATCACGGCAGAATCCGATGGTCTCGTTAAGCAGTATCAGAAGAGCCGCAGCATCATGTCTGTCTCTTGCCATATCCAGCTTCTGCTGCAGATAGGACAGTATCTCCGAAGGTTTGCAGACTCCGAACATCGCATCATATTCAGCAAGTATCTTATCAATTTCCATCTTGTCACCTGAAAAATCTGGTAATATCGTTGAACAGTACCACCACCATAAGTATCATCAGAAGCACAAAACCTATCATGTGCACAAAGCCTTCTTTTTCCGGAGGCAGCTTCCTGCCGCTGACCGCTTCGAAGATAAGGAACAGAAGTCTTCCTCCGTCCAGTGCCGGTATCGGAAGCAGATTGACTACTCCGAGGTTTACGGAGAGCAGAACGGCTATATTGAACATATTGAGCAGAACCGTCATGGCTCCGTAAGGCTTTGTCTCTTCTATGGTATCATCAATGACATTGGCAACCCCCACCGGGCCGGCCAGGTCATCAAGTTTACCGTGTCCGCCGAACATATACTTAATGCTGTCCACCGTAGCCACCAGCCAGTATCTGACTTCAACTGCACTGTATTTAAACACTTTAAGATTATTGCATTCTATATAATCACTTCCGCCTGTAAATCCTATATAGTAACGCGCCGCTTCCTCATCATACTTCGGATTCAGCACGGTCACGCTCCTTGATCCGTCTCTCTCATATTCGATCTCCAGCCGCTCGCCGTGATTAAGGAAGGACTTGAGCATCACTTCACGCCATACATAAACTTTCCTGCCGTTAATGGCAGTGATCACATCCCCTTCCTGAAGCCCCGCTTCTTCAGCCGGGTAGCCTTCCATTATGGAATGAACTATCGGCAGATCGGCGCCCGAAAACCAGACCATGAATAATGAAAGCAGATATGCAAGAATGATATTGAAAACAGGCCCCGCAAGCACCGAAGCTATGCGTCCCCAGACCGGCGCATCATTAAAGTTCATCCCGCCGGTATCGTCTTTGATATCAGTCTCGGCTTCACGGATGTTTCCGTCCTCGCCTTCAAAAATGCAGGCCCCGCCAAAGGGAAGAAGGCGGAGCACAAATTCGGTATGCCTGCCTTTTTTCTTGAATAGCGCAGGTCCCATGCCTATGGTGAATTCCACGACTTTAATGCCGTTGAGTCTGGCTATCAGAAAATGACCGAACTCATGGCTCACCACCACAACGGTAAAGATTATCAGAAATGAGATTATAGTAAGTAAAGGTGATTTCATTCATACGCCTCTCTCTCGGCGTCAAGGATCTGATCCACATCCGGATCTTCTATGCATTTATGTCTGTCCA
>JAEEIK010000045.1 GCA_016281335.1 Lachnospiraceae bacterium
ATAAAGCAGGCAGCATACAGTCTGGACTGCTTTCTCAAGGATTACGGTGAGGACGGCTGCTGTGACGAAGGTGCACAATACTACAGGCATGCAGGACTTTGTCTTTTTCACTGTATTGATATTCTTAATATCGTTACAGATAACGCTCTCAGGGATCTTTTTTCCATACCCAAGATAAAGAATATCGCTTCTTATATCGTTAATGTACATGCATTCGGAGAATATTATATTAACTTTTCCGACTGTGCCGTCAGGGCAGGAAGAATGGGAGTAAGAGAATTCCTGTTCGGTAAAGCATGTAAGCTTGATGCACTCATGTACGCTTCTTCCGAAGATTTTTATTATGATACAAATGAAGGTGATCCATTTGAGGATGAAAGCCAGAAGCTTAATCTGTACTTAAGAGTCCTTACTGCCGCATCGTCAAAGGAAGTACTGCAATTCCATGAGAATATGGCTGGCAAAGCTTCCCCTGTTCCTGACGATATCTACTATCCCAGCGTCGGTCTGATGGTTGCAAGGTCATCACGTTTTGTCCTTGCTGCAAAGTCAGGGGACAATGCAGATAACCACAATCATAATGATACGGGAAGCTTCATACTCTATATGGATGGGCAGCCTGTGTTCGTGGACATAGGTGTTGAAACATATTCACAAAAGACTTTCTCAGACCACAGATATGATATCTGGACCATGCAATCCGGATTTCATAATCTTCCAACCATAAACGGGAGCGATCAAAAAGCCGGCAGTAAGTACCGTGCAACAGAAGTGAACTGTGATCTTAATGGTGAGATAAAAAATATGTCCATGCATATTGAAGAGTAAACGGTGCATAACCGGTACTGGCATAAATGATAGCCGCCTTGCGGCGGCAGATCATTTTTTCTTGTGACATTCTTCCGGTAATGCATCCGACCAAGGAAGTAACCGCTCACAGAAATCTGTATTGGTATCATCCATGTGATTCGGTATCACAGTAAGAAGATACTTCATGTACTGATATACGTTTAAGTCATTGGCTCTTGCGGTTTCGACCAGGCTGTATATTATCGCGCTTGCCTTTGCTCCTGATACAGTATCGATCATAACAAAGTTCTTCTTGCCTATACAGAAGCCTCTTATAGCCCTCTCAGCGGCATTGTTGTCGAGCGGGATGTAAGGATCCTCCAGGAAGACCTTAAGATATTTTTCCTGACTTATCGAATACGAGATGCCGTTGGCAGTCTTGCCCTTTACAGACAGGTTGTGTTCATTTGCATGGCACCACGCAAAGTAAGCCTCTACAAGAGGTTTTACAACCAGCTGCCGTTTCATCAGCCGTTCGTCAGGTGGCAGATCCTTTAGGGCGTTATCGGCATTGTATATAGCCTGTATCATTGCCAGGGCTTTATACGCAAGGCTGCCTTTCTGGGTTCCTTTAGGCATAGCCTTTAGCGCCTCATCGAACCTGCGCCTTGCATGTGCGAAACATCCGGCTATCTTAAGATCTTCACGTTCTTTTTCTATAGTGTGATAGACCTGGTATCCATCCGTTACGCAGACTCCGGAGAAATCCTTCAGGAACTCTCTCGGATGTGAAGCATTCCGCGTCTTCTGGTATTCATAGAGGACTATCGGATGCTCATGGTGCATTCCTGTCCGGTACACCCACATGTAGCTCTTGGATCCGGCAGGGCGGCCATCCTTGTTCACAAGGACCGGCGTTTCATCAGCCTGAAGGACATGGTAGTCATACATCCGCTGATGCAGGTAGTCGTAAAGTATAGAGAGATATCGTTCGGCACTTGCAATGGTCCATCTGGCCATTTCCTGCCTGGTGATGTTTATGCCGTCGGCTTCGAACTGTTTTTCTATCCGGTAATACGGAGCCGCGTTCACGAACTTGGCATTTATGATTCCGGCTTCAACCGAAGGGGAGATGAGGCTGTTCCGCATAAGGTAAGCAGGAAACTTAGCCTTGACCATCTTCTCACTCTTGGCTCCTGAATATATGGCTATGTGTATCTCCTCAACGCCTACTTTGGAAGGCACGAAATAGTAACGCTTCAGAACTTCGTCCGGAAGACGCTTGTATCCTTCATCAGGAAAAGCCTTAGCAAGTTCCTCATCGCTCATGTCGTAAGGAGTGACCTCTACTACATCGAGTTTTGAAAGATCCGCCTCCTTCTTGCCCTTTGGACGCTTTGGCTTTGTTACCGGACCTGGGTTATCCTGAACCTCTTCATCGTGTATCGCTTCGATCTCATTGAAGATGACAAGGTTCTCGTCCACTATCCCGAAGCTGAGCTGACCGTCAGCATTAAAGGCTTCAGATGATCTGCCGAAGCGTCTGCGGTTTGAATCAGCGATCTCTTCCAGGAATTTCTGGAGTTTGAGATCCATCTTCTCGATCTGCTTCTGCTGTTCGAGAATGAGTTTTATCAGTTCAGACTGATCGAGCTTATTGAGTTGTTCTTCACTGAGATTAAAGTTCATACAAGAGTCCTTTTCCTACAGACTATTGTACGACAGATCCAGTGATAATGCGAATTTCGGGGCATCCGGCCATTGGTAAAACTGCCTATGGACCAGACTCTGTCAGATGCTCATGCAGAGAGCCTGTATCTCGCCTTCTGATCAGAAATGATCAGGCAAACGCCCTGATGACGTTCAACCTGATGCATTGTAAGAGCACTGAGGGCCTTACACGCAGATGAAAATCGGAGTTTCAGCCGAACTCTGAAAGCCCTGAAAAATTCTACGTTTTGCACAATAAAAAGTTTTATGCGATCTCTCCAGGAGGAGTTATCTCGGATATAGGATGCCTTGCAACAACCTCAAGGCCTTTCATGAGCATCATATACTGTTCCTGTGTTATGCTCATCACTTCATCGGAAGTTCTCGGCCAGCTGAACGCTCCTATATCGAGCCTCTTATAAAGCAGAAGGAAACCGTCGCCTTCCCATAGAAGCCCTTTGATGCGGTCGGTTCTCTTTCCACAGAACAGGAAGAGGACATTCTTCTCATAAGGATCAAGCTTGTATTTATACCGGATGATGGTGGCAAGCCCTTCGATCCCGCGCCGCAGGTCCGTATAACCGGCAGCAATCATTATCTTCGAAAAGCCGGTGGCATCATTTAACATTTGCAGCGGCCTCCATCAGACTTATGAGAAGTTCTTTCGGAGTATCACTGTTTACGGAGATCGTGAAATTCCCGGATGATATAGTCGCCTCTGTTTTGAACACAGTATCAGCCCCGGAAATAACTGATGGCGGCAAAGAAGCAGGTTCCTTTAGTTCAACCAATTCGATCCCGGAGGATTCAATCGC
>JAEEIK010000046.1 GCA_016281335.1 Lachnospiraceae bacterium
ATCCCACTCGGTCTTATCAAAAGAACCTCTGAGGATGGCACGGCGTTCTCTCTCTTCATCGGATACATCCAGGACTATTATGCTCACATTATCGGCTCCATAGTGGTCGATATAGGTACTCGCTCCGTTTACATCCAGGATTCATCATACTGTTTGATCCATTTCCTCATAGCCGTGTCAGATATATCATTCGCCTGGCAAAACTCTGAAAGCTTTACAGTAGGATTACTTTTGTACTTCTTAACCAGAAACTCTTTCTCCAACGGATTTAGATGTTTACCCATAATTAAAGTGGACTCCTTTCTGGTAGATCATCCTCTTATATTTTAATACATTAAGAGTTTTTTTCTACCGTTCCGTGTCCACTTTTAGTGTAGCATCAAACCCAAGAAATCTCCTCTCAAAATGGCAATCTGGCGCATCAAGTTGGGAATGCCTGTTTTGTATATATCATAAGTGCAAATATTGCACCTTTAATCACATGCGAGTGCAGCGTTTAATTCAAGATTTCTCGACTTTTTTCGTTTTTTTAATCCTATTATAGAATACGCAGATGAAAATCGACATTATCGGGAATGCTGCATAGTCGATCACGTCTCTTGCGGCGGAAACGAATGAAGAAATGGCAGGCTTTGATTCAAACATGAATAGATACCCTACTATTCTTGGTGTCAGGTCCGTAAGCGCATGCAAACACATCGAAAGCAGAAGGTTTCCGGTGCACATATATATCGCTGCCCAAAAGATTCCGATCATCATAGTGGACGGGACTTGAACGAGGGGGTTCTCTCCAAACGCTATATTAGGAAAATGCGATAACCCAAATATTCCTCCGGATATTAAAACTGTGATGATCCTATGCTTTAGGGTGTCCCTTCGATATACCAAAAGTCCCTTCATTACCAAACCTCTATAAACAGCCTCTTCATAGTAGCCTGTCGCTACCTGCTGAAGAGCGTTTATACAAAACAGCCCAAGCACTGCTGTCGTAAATGTTCCGGACGGTATTTTTAGCAGAGGAAGTAAAATATAGATAAACAATGGAAACAGAAGCAGACATACTTTCCATGAAATCTTTTCTCTGAATAGATTTCTAAACCCTTTCACATCCCCACTTTGCTTATAGAACCGGATCAATAAAACAAGCGCTATAGTTCCAAGAATGCATTTAAGAAAAAAATCTGCAGTATACAAAGTAACCTGCTCCGGAAACACATTAAATAAAACCATAGGTATTTCTATCGCATAGAAAACCAACATCAGAATTAGCGCTGACCTTATTGGATGTATTATTTCTTTTTTAACTTCCGTCATTTTTTATCCTTCAACACACACCAATGCAAGAGACCCTTAACGCTTCTTGTATGCAGTCATGTTCCATTTTTATAGTCCTAGGTTAATTCTTCACGAAAGATTACCGATACATGAGTGATCTTGTTTTCGCTATCTGAATATTCTTTTTCAAAATGCATGCCTATCGACTCTGCAGTTTTGTAGGAACCAATGTTTGTATATTTGCAAAATGAATAGAGTGCGGGGTAATCGGTGTTTTCAAAAGCCCAGTCCCGGACAGACGCTGCTGCTTCTTTTGCATAGCCTCTGCGCTGCTGATCTGCACGTATGTGATAACCAATCTCGGGGAGCATACCACCCTCAATATTCTGAAGGGTCAATCCGCAGTCACCGATCATCTCTCCGTTATCTTTCAAACATACAGCCCACAAGCCAAAACCGGTCTCGCGATAGCGGTTCATGTTTCTTTCGATCCAGCTTCTGACTCGCTTATCATCAAAAATATACGGGTAATGCTGCATATTGTCTGTGTCGGCGAGGACCTTGTACAATGCATCAAAATCATCCATATTCATTTCGCGAAGAAACAGTCTGTCCGTTTCCAATATGATCCTTTGTGTCATTTACAAAACTCATCCATAGCTTCCTGCCACTTGTTTAGCCAATAAAACTGACCGTCTATAAACCCTTCATCTATGCAGTCTACTCCATATATCTCAAGGATTGTGGCCTGTAGTTGAAAATGTCTGATTGCAACCCAGTAGGGAAAAGAAATAATTTCTTCACGACTAAGTTTATGATATTCCGAATAGCCTGAAAGAAATTTCCGATACACGTCCTCGGTAAGCTTGACATCTTCCTGCTTCAGATTAAAATAGTCCGTCATATCACACATGACCATAACATCAAACATAAGCGGTGCCTTGCAAGCAGTATCAAAATCCACAATGTATATCTTCCCATCCTTATTCTGTAACAGATTTCCTCTGTGCAGATCTCCGTGACAATTTCCCTGCGGAAGATTCTTAACCTTATCCCAAAGGCGTTCTCCCAATTCTTCGTACTCAGCAATGCGCGGGTAATTCTTTTTGCGAAGAAAACCAAGGTATCGATCTATAAAGAATTCTTTACCATGGGATACAAGCTCTGCAGGGTAATTCTCCATAAGCTGATGAAATCTTCCAACCAATGCTCCGACCTCCACGGGACACGTTTCCAATTCCGGCTCTTCCCCATCAATGAATTCCATAAGAACGATCAGTTTTTTCTCACCGTCAGATTCCGTTTCAAAAATGGCATCTCCACTCTTTGTAAGTATCATTTTAGGTACCGGGAATCCGTTCCTTTCAAGATATCTCATAATAGATACAGACTGTCTTGCTGTATCTGAAAAAGCAGATCCTATGACCTTAAGCAGATATTTATTCTTACCGGTCACAACATATGTATGACCGCCGCCTTCTCTTAAGAATTCCAAAGAAGGGGATTCTATTCCATAATTAAATGTCAATATATCTTGTAAAGTCTTTTCATCCATGATTGAAGTCCCTCTTCCCGCATCATCCTTTGATCACGTAAAATCTGTATAGTTCTTCTTTCTCATCATCGATATCCTTATACATCTTGGTTTCCATCAATTCAAATCCACATTTTTCAGCCGCCTTCCACGATGGTATATTGATATCTTTAATCGTTGCTATCATTTCCTTCTCATGATAGTGATCGAAGAAGTATGAAATATAAGCCTTCATTGCTTCACTAACATACCCTTTTCTCCGATAGTTTGTACCTGCAAAATAACATATACCTATTTTATCCGTGTCCTCATAATACGTGCATCCAACGTTTCCGATCACTTCACCCGAAGACTTAAGTATTACGGTGCACGGTATATAATCAGCTCTCGGATCATCCATTTCTGTAAGTTCAACCGCTTCTTTTATCCAGTTTTCAGCCCAGTCATAAAAATTCTCATCAAACCCTATTTCGGCAAGGCTACCATCTTTTGCCATTTCAGCGTATGCTTTTTCATCACCATGTTGAACAGATCTTATAATTGTTCTTTCAGTTTCTATATACATTTCTATTGTCCCTCTGATTGTTTTGCTATCGAACCGTATATTTCTTGAACGATAGTCTCCTGCTCTTTCTCAGCAGTAATAGTCATCTCATCAAGAATATCAGAATAATCCTTATCGACCCACCATTCTCTCATTGTCTCTTCATCAAACTCTCTGCACTTGGCTCGCGTCTTATGACGCTTTATGGTCTCTTCAAAAGGGATGTCAAAATAGTAGGCATAAATGTTATTTCCGTATAGGTCTTTTGCCAGTTCAAACAGAGACCTATACCAATCAGCAACCAGAATTCCTTCCAGAATAACAGTTTCACAGTGATTTCTTCCATAAAGAAGCAGTTCTTTTAACATAGGCAACGCCCTGGTATCCGGACCGTCTTTAACCATAAGCATTTCTCGCCTTATGACGTCTTGAGATATAAGCAGAGTATTGCTCCCTATCTTTTTCTGTAATTCTCTGGCTATAGTCGTTTTCCCACTTCCGGAATTACCTCGAAGTATGATCAATTTACACATCTATATCAATTCCATTCTTACTATCACTCTGCTTACATCACTTCTTCACGGAAGATTACCGATACATGGGTGATCTTGTTTTCGCTATCAGGATATTCTTTTTCAAAATGCATACCTATCGATTCCGCGGTTTTATAGGACCCGACGCGTCTCACCCTCAATATCCTGAAGTGTCAATCCGCAGTCACCTATCATCTCACCGGTATCTTTCAAACATACTGCCCACAGGCCAAAATCATTCTCACGGTAGCGGTTTATGTTTCTTTCGATCCAACTTCTGACTCTCTTCTCGTCAAAAATGTATGGATAATGCTGCATATTATCTGTATCAGAGAAGATCTTGTACAATGCATCAAAATCATCCGTATTCATTTCGCGAAGAAACAGTCTGTCCGTTTCCAATAGTTTTCTCATTTCACACTTTCTTTCCCTGCAGGATCATGGAGAGCGGATATCCACTATGATCTATTGCAGAAAAACCACCGCTGATATCATGATCAAACTCCCGGAGTCCCGTGATTACAATTCCGTTATTACACATCCCGGATATTATCTCTGACATCGAATGAGTAAAATCAGTAAACGTCTTCGAATGATAATTCTTCAGCGTCATATAATACATTCCGCCATTCCCTGTCCATTCATGCTCAAAATAAGAAAAGTGGCATTCTATCCTATGCTCCGGATCAAACTCAGCATCACCTTCAGTAGCCAGCATATTCGTGCAGGGATGCTGTTCGTTGATCACGATCACAGCTCCGGGTTTCATGCATTTTGCTACGATCGCGAAGAAACGGTTCAGATCTTCAAACCAGCATAGTGCTCCTATAGTGATGATCACAATATCAAACTGTTCTTTGAAACGATCATCGATATCATAGATATTTACAGCTTCAAATGTACAGGGCAGATTCAGTTCTTTTGCTTTTTCATTCGCAAAAGCGACCTGATTTTCGGCAATGTCAAAACCTACGCCCTTCAAGGCCTTGCCGCTTTTTACCAGAGAAAGCAGCTCCCGGCCATTGTTACAACAGAACTGACCGATGACCTTTCCCTCTGTATCGATGTTTCGTAAAACATCAACCATTTCTTTTTCAAAAAACGGGTACTCTTCATTCTGTATTTTCTCTGTAATATCAGCACCCCAGGATGCGTCTCTCTTATCAAAGGCCTCTTCCCATGCTGCTTTATTTCCTTCAATATACTTTTCCATATAATTCACCTTTCTTTAGCACTGTTAAGCGAATCTGCAAAATGAGCCACTAACCCCGTCCCCAAGAGATTGTTCCACAGTCAGTGCTGCAGCATATAGTCTGCACTCGTCCGTGCCGTACAGCATTACCCCCTGTCTCACACCGTTTGTATCAAGGCTTCTTCCGGCGACAGTGATCGTCGGCAGGCCGCAGAGATGATTGACGTATGTCGGACCGGTGATCAGCACAGCATCGTAATCGGAGATTTCCTCCGTAATCCGTTGTATCTCATTCGCACGGGATTTCATGGCCTTTTGGTATTCTTCCTCTATAATGGCTTCCTGCGATTTATCGTATAATGCTCCCTGCAGCAGATCATATCCGTACTTCATCATCGTGTCCGGATGTGCCTCAAAGTATTCGATAATTTCTTTAAGCGTCTTAAGCTTTGCTTCGCTCTTCTTCAGATATTCCTCTATCCCCTGACCAAACTCACGTTTCATAATTGCGGGAAGCTCAGGTGTCGGCGGATCATTAAGCTCAGAGATCTCCGCGCCGTTATTCCTGAGAGTCTTAACCAGCTTATCAAGGAATCGTCTTTTCTCCTCCGGATTCATGTCGGAGTTGGCTGTATTTACGGCAATCCGAAGCTCTCCTGCAGGAGCCGGTTTTATCTCCGGCAGCGGCTCATCCCGCATGGCAGAATACAGTTTAAGGGTATCGCTTACATTTTGCGCCATTGCTCCCGCACTATCGAAAGTCTTTGAGATCGGAATGATTCCCTCCTGTGAAAGAGTACCGGCCGGAGGTTTTAATCCGCAGATTCCGTTTCCCATAGCACAGGCGGTTACCGAGTGGCAGGTATCCGTTCCCACCGCCATCGGTACGATTCCGGCAGCTACTGCGACAGCCGATCCCGTTGAAGAACCAAGGGGGTCGAGCTCCGCTTTCACTGCATGTATTACCTGCCCGCCACGTGAACTGTACCCGCCGGGCATCTTCGTTGAAACATAGTTTGCGAACTCGGTCATATTGCTCTTACCTATGATGACGGCACCGTTACGGCGGAGATTCCGAATGACCGGAGCATCGCCTTTAGCAATATTATCCGCTAAAGCCAAACTTCCGGCAGTTGTATGAAAACCTTGAACATCGATATTATCCTTCACAAGAATCGGTACTCCGAGGAGCGGAAGGCGTTGCGCATTTTCTGTATGTTCGTAATGTTCTGCAGCTGCAGTCTCATCAAGCTCCGCTATGCAGTTCAGTCCTTCTTTCCCGCCGATTTCTTTTGCTAAGCTGATTGCCTCTGAAATTGTGATCATTTATTTCTTCCTCACTTGTTGCTCGGGCCTAAGGTGCAGAGCTTTCCTCTCAAGACATATCCGATTTTTTCATAACAGGCATTTGATGCCACATAGTCTGCATTGGTATAAAGCATAGGTATGCAGCCGGAATCCTTAACTATCTTTGTGACCTGATAAACAAGATTTTCCGCATAATGTTTTCTGCGGTATGCCTTTTGTGTATATACCATATTGAGTGAAGCCATATCTCCTGTAGGCGCGTACTGACAACTTGCTATTTTTCTGCCCTGATCATTTACCCAGAAATACAGCCTTCCCGTCTTGGCACAATTCTCAGCATCCTGTCGATATTCCGTGATGCTCTTCTTGTCTATTTCCACTTCTTCATGAAACAGCTCAAGGAAATCAACAAGATCATCCACATCCTCTTCCGTGCATTTACGAATATTCCCATCCACCTCCGACTTAGGCGGGATCGGGTTCAGACAATCATATGCATACATATTCATCGTAATCTTAAGAGCTAGCTTGTCATCTGCAGCTCTGTTTATAAAATACTCAGCAAGTTCATACTTAAGATTAAATGTATGCTCCCCATCAAGTAAGCCATTCTCTTTTACAAGCTGATAAGCCTTCTCATACTCTTTATCCGATGCATCATCCGGAGTCCATATCCATACCGGATAAGGTACACCCGTATAGCAGATAATAAGCCTCTTATGATCAGTTAGGATCAAGCTGCATTCAGCACCGATGATCCTTCGCATTACAAAAAACGTGTACCTGTCTCTTTCTAACAGTTCGTAATCTCTCTCATCAATACGATTATCCATAGACAGCCTCTTTTCCCGAACAGTTCAATATTCCACCTTGACCGTGTCAAGCTCATAGATATCCTTAAAACGTTTCTCGTCTTCCGAACTTCTGATCAGCATTACCTCGGTAAAATGTCCGTCTGCCTTATTCTTGAAACCTGCGACTTTCTCTCCCGTACAGATGGAACTTCTTATGACTGCATACTGTGTCTCGGGATCATACTTTATGATCTCCCTGAGATTCTGTTCATAAGAATTCATTTTTTTACTAAATAACATCGATCCTATCTTTGATATAATCATTTTTATCTCATTTCTTCTTCAATACCGCCAGTGCCGCATAATGCAGTACTTCAAAACTTTCCGGCGCAATTTTATTTAAAAGTTCTCTGTGTTCTGCATCCCATGCTGCCAGCTCCTCTCCCGAAAGGGAAGCTCCAACACCTCTGCAGGCTTTCATCCTGCCATGCCAGGTCTCTCTTGTGAACGGAACTTTCACATCATATTCTTCATGCTCAATCATATCGAAATATTCATAAGTAACATCCGGTATCCATATCGGATGTCTGGTCTCCCCGCAGCCCGACCATTTGGGACTGTACTTAAGCACTAATTCTTCACTCTTGCCTGCTATCTCATCCTCATAGGGAAGCCAGGCCATATACAGGATCAGCAGCTTTCCTCCGGGTTTCAGAAACTCTGCAAGACGCGGCATTACTTTTTCATGATCAAAATACCAGAAACACTGGCAGGCACTTATCACATCAAAGCTTTCAGCAGGAAAGTCCGCATCTTCCGTGGATACTGCCATAAACTCAATGTTCATTCCTGCTTCCGAAGCCAGCCTCTTTGCCTGCTCTATCTGTTCCGGAGATATATCGGTACCTGTCCATTCTGCTCCGTAATGATACATATTCCTGGGAAGAACTCCTGTCCCGGTTCCCATATCAAGCACCTTCTGGCCTTTAACGCATAGTCCTCTGTCCGCTATCTTTTTATAAAAAATTTCAGGATATATGTCCCTGAACTTCGCATATTCCTCTGAAGTCTTACCCCAGTCAAATGCATTTCCGTCGTCTATCCTCTTATCACGTATCTCCATTTTCTCTCTCCTCTTTGAGCTCCCCCAGTACCTGATCATACAATTCCAGTCCGAAACTGGTCATCTCCGGTTCATGGGGTATCATTCTGTATGTCCTCCTGCCGTCTTCCAGATGCTCCGCGCTTAAGAAGGATACTTTCTCATCGTCTTTGGATTCCTCATATATTCTCTGCGCAAAGGATAAAAGATGTGTCACCGTAAATATACTTACACCTTCTTCCTTGAGAGCTCGTACTATATCATAGGCTATCGCCGAACCTTCTTTTTCGGTTGTTGTCGCAAAAGATTCATTAAGTAACAGCAGCGCATCATCACCGAGATTGCTGACTATCTGATCCATCCTGCGCAGCTCTTCATCAAGACGTCCGCTATTCATCGCACTGTCTTCGCGTCTGGTAAAGTGTGCAAACACTGATGAATACAGACCGCTGCGATAACTCTTTGCAGCTACGAACAAGCCGCACTGGAACATCATCTGCGCTATGCCTATGCTGCGAAGGAAAGTGGATTTCCCTCCCTGGTTCGCGCCGGTTATTACCACCAGCTGTTTACCGTTCAGATTACCGCTGTTTCCTACAACCTCTCCTCCCTGTTCCAGATTCATTACCACTTCTTTAAGATCATCATACTTAAGATCATTCTTTTCACCTACCTCGGGGAAACAGTAATCGATATGATGACACTGCAGATGTGATCTGATATTGATCACACCCAGATAAAACGCGGTCTGAAAATGCAGCTGGTCAAAAAACTGTCCGAAGGATGATACCAGAGGAGTACATACCGAATAAACATAGCTTACCGTCTGGTATTCCAGTTCTGCCGCATCGCCCATCATTGACTGGTCGTCATACAATGAGATGATTCCCGGAGTCAGAGATGTGATGGTACTCTGCAGTTTTGCGATGACTCCTCTGGGATTGCTGTAAGGTTTTACAATGGTCTCGATATGTTCCAGCTTCAGATCGCTCAATTTAAGGCCGTCCGACAGGCCGCAGTCTATTTTAACTCTCGGATAATACAGAACATAATTTCCTCTTTCTTCTTTTTTGCCTGTTGCATCCGAAAAGAAAGTCAGGTCATTTATGATATCATCGATATTCAGATTATAGTCTTCGGGGAACTCTTTTATGATCCTTTCATATAAAGCGGTAAATCCTTCGGAGCTAAAACCCGACAGATTATCCTCCAGCAGTGCCCTTACATCCGAAACACCTTTTACCAGGAGTTTAAGTATCCTTATATCCGTGATCAGTCTTCCTTTGGAATCACGCACTCCCATGCCGTTATTTTTTCTGCCCAGCTTCTCCCATTCTTCCAGTATCCTTCCGGACATTTCATAAAGCTCGGTAACAACGGCCTTCTTTTTGATACAGTCCTTGATCATCTCCTGTCTGTACCTGACCTCTTCTTCATTGCGAAGAGGTATCCTCATAACCTTCTTTACGGCAGCGCCGAGATATGTATCTTTCTCACCCGGATAATCGATTTTAGTACCGCGCAGAACACACTCCCTCTCTGCAGCTTTGAAGAGTTTCTCAAGGCCCAGGTCTTTACATATGCTGTTCCAGTCAAAGTATGCTTTTGTGTTTCCCCATTCCCTGTCGGAATACAGTAAATTTACATTCATGGATTAAATCTCTCCTTCAGCTGTTCGTAGGTGAGACCGTATTTGTATGCCTGTCTGTCTGTACCGCTTATCTCCCTGGCCTCGTCTCTTTCGATCTTGTAGGTCTGTTTCAGGTTCTCATCAACATTGGCTCTGATGCTTACAACTTCGGGATAAGACGAAGCAAGCTCTATAAGATGTGTAACGTATATGCCTTTACAGTTGATCCCTATCAGATGTTCCAGCACTCTTTTACCCATGATGGTTGCATCATAATTTGCTGCCGTAGTAAACAGCTCATTAATTACAACAAAGGCTCCGTGCTGTTCCTTCTCCATTATAGGTTTCAGACGCACCAGCTCATCCATCAGTTTTCCGCGACCGGTTTCGGTACTCTCTTCAACTGAGAAATGTGTCCACAGATTACTGTAATAAGGCACCTGCGCAGACTCTGCCGGAACATCCAGACCCAGCTTTGACAAATAGACCAACTGTCCCAGACTCCTTGCATAGGTTGTCTTGCCTCCCTGATTAGGACCTGTCAGTACAAAGAAACGTTCATCTACACCCAGATAGGTCTCATTCGATACCACCTCTTTACCGGCTTCGTAATTGACAAGGGCAAGAGCAAGATCATAGAGTCCGCTTGCCATAAGCTTATCTTCAGAAGCTTTCGGAGTACAGAAACTGAAACCTCTCTCTTCCATCTTTTTCTGGAACTGCGCATAAGCCAGGTAATAGACCATTTCATGTTCCAGTTCCGATATTCCTTCATGCATATATTCAGGATAGTTTTTACAGAATTTATCCAGACGCTTAAAAAAATCCTTATGCTTTTTGCGATACAGGGATACTATCTCTTCCTCCAAGTCAGAAAACACTTCCCTGTCCAGAAAAGGATTAATAAAGTTTTTCCCGTGATCGGGAAAGCAGCCTGATAAGAACTCTTCGAAAGCTCCCGTTCCCTTACCGTCTGTTATCGTGATCTTTTCCTTTTCGTAGGTGATAAGCACGCGGAAAGAGGCAAGCTCCGTGCGAAGTGCCATCGCCTCCTCTTTCAGTTTCAGATAGCTTTCCGAAGACAGGCAATCATTGATAAAAGAAAGCAGCCCCTTCATGCCTTCGGAAGTAAGTGCTGCCTTATCCAGTTCTTCCTTCAGCTTTTCCAATGCATCGACATAGGCACAGGTCTCTCTCAGATACCATGCCTGCGTCTGCAATGTTTCATAAGCTTTTTCCTTTCTTTCTGCAAAGAGTCTGCGTTCCTTTATGCTTCCGTAATACCCGTCCATCGCAGACAAGACTTCGCTATTCTTGATGTCACTGTATATCGCTCTTCTGTATTCCTCTGTTTCCCTGTTCTCAGGAAAACCTTCGTATAATCCTTCTGCCTCTTCTCCCCAGTCTGCTGTTACTTTTTCCAATATCTGATCAAGATTTAAGTCGATGAAATAGGCCGGTCTTTCCGGCACATCCTTCTCCCTTTTATTCCTGTCAGACTTATTCAAAAGACTGAACATCTTCATACCTCTTTATGGTCAAAAGTTCCTTAATAACTCTACCATATTATCAATAAAAAGTATATAAAAACCGGCAGGGCGTTATGCCCTGCCGGTCGCCATCATCCGTATTATTTATGCCAGAAATCCTCTGTTGGTACCTGCTCCGGAATAATCCGTATTAAGCTCTCCCGGTCCGTAAGTCATGCCTGCATAAACCACTTCGGTATTCTGCATCAGCGCCGGTGAATCGTCATTCTCAACGCTCTTGGCATATGCATCACGAAGTCTCTGCATTATGCTTACTGCTTCATCGACACGCTCGGTATTCTGACGTATGGACGCCATTATGAGTCTCCTGTCCGCGAATCTGTACAGACTGTAGGTATTCTTTCCTATCTCTGTTTTCATATTCAGCGAATCCATAAGTTCCAACAGTACATTCCTGCCGTGATCAACTGCTTTCTTAAAGTCATCGCTTCCGGGCAATGCAGCCTTAAGTTCATTCATATATTCAAGAAACATATCATAAAGTATCACTACGAGTCCTGTCTTATTTGCACCTGTTATCCTCAACATGAAATCCTGTTTTTTAGCATCTGTCATCGCTTCATCCTCCTTATCCCGAATACTCTAAATTACTGCAGCAGCTGCAATACCATTGACGGTCTTTCATTGGCCTGGGCCAGCATGCTGGTTCCTGCCTGTGTCAGTACCTGGTAGGTGGTGTATTCGGTCATTTCTTCTGCCATATCAACATCCATTATTCGCGAATATGCTCCTGTCATGTTTTCTTCGGATACGGCTGTGCTCTCAAGATTATGTTCTAATCTGTTCTGATAAGCTCCGAGCTTACTTCTCACATCATTAATATAACTAAGCGCACCCTTCATGCTGCTGATGGCTGTCTGAGCATCTTCCATAGTAAGCACGTTTGTATTTGCTATATCCATAGTCTTAAGTGATACTGTAGGTATCTGTATAGCCAGTTCCTGACCTTCGTTTGCACCGGTCTGGATCTTCATCGCTCCTATTCCCGTTATGTCTATATTTACAGCAGCTGCGGGGAGATTGTCGGGATCAATGGCTATGTCCATTTCAAATCCGCTTAAACCTCTGAGTCTTATGGTCTCTCCCGAATCACTGAGTGTGGCCTTTACATCTCTGTTTTCAAAACCGCCGGCAGTAACATCAACTTCACCTACAGACTGAAGCTGTGTGTAAATAGCCGTAACATCCAGCTGGTACTGTCCGGAGGGAACATCCGCATTATAATACTGAACCTTAACGTTCTTATCATCCGTGTATCCCTTCAGATCAAAGTTTCCGTTAAGTAAGGGCTGTCCGTTAAATTCTGTCTGTTCGGATATACGTGTGATCTCCTGCTTAAGCTGCTGTATCTCTTTATCGATTATCGCCCTGTCATCATCTGTCTTGGTATCGGTACCTGCCTGAACCGCAAGTTCACTCATACGCTGTATGATGGATGATATCTCGCTTAATGCGCCGTCAGCTGTCTCAATGACCGATATACCGTCATTGGTGTTGTTGGAACCAACGCCAAGACCGCGCACCTGTGAATTCATGCGGTGCCCGATGGCCATGCCGGCAGGATTGTCCTGTGCTTCATTAACTTTTAATCCTGAAGAAAGACGACGGAGAGATCTGCTGAGCAGATCGTCGTTCTGATTCAGATTCTTATTTGCTATAACGGCGGCGGTGTTAAAATTGATCCTCATAATACCTTCCTCTTCTTTCCGCCGTCCGTGGCTTTTAGATCTTCCGTGATGCTTTTATCCTTCACTCATGCAGCTTATGAATATCTTTGCTGTCTTGTATAAAGCTGCAGTATCTATTCCGTTATCTATTACATCGGCATTTTTACGCTGAATATTTAGTCCGTTTGTCTCAGAAAGCACGAAAGACAGCTCTGTAAGCTCTATGCCCTCGCCAAGAAGCCTTTCCTTAAGCAGTTCTTCTCTCTCTCTGGCTGCATCCACGCCTTCTTTTTCACTTCCGGCTACCAGACCGCTGATACCTTCCTGCTCAGTAGTGAACCTGGCCCTGAGATGCCCTGCTGTGGGACTATCCATATTGATCTCAACATTGGCCTGTACCGAACTCTCATGTATTATGCGCACGTTTACAGTACTCTCTTCACCGCCTATGCTCATGGGTATCTCATAGCTTTCTTCCCTGCAGAGTGTACCTGCTATGCTTAACTGTTTAAGCGCAGAAGTAAAACGTCTGATATCTATAGGCTCGGAACTCTCTGTCACTGCCTCTTCTATCATGCTTTCAGACAGCTCTATCATACGCATATATGCTTCCTGCGCGCTTTCAGCGCCGGTAAAACTCTCCAGCATGCCTTCCTTAGCTTCATTAAAGCTTTCAAGCAGATCATCTTCAAGATCAGTCTTATCTTCAACCGGCTTTACGGATTCGCTGCTTAACTTCCCGTCCTTACCGGTGCGCCTGCGTCTTTCGGCTATTCCCACAGCCGTCCTGGCCAGATCAAAAGCGCCTCCGCGGCTCGTCTTCAATTCCTGATAAGCCGTCACATTCTCGGCCGAAGGGGTGATCCCCAGATTCATGAGCTCGTTATATACTCTCTCAGGCGCATTAGCTGCTTCTTCAAGCATTTCTTCGGTATCCAGATATTCACCGGCTGCATAAGCTGTTGCTATCTGTTCGTCTATATCGTTAATAACTCCGCTTTCCATACCCCTGAAAGCATCGTCAATACTTACATCCATGCCCTTATCGCGCATGCTTCTGACTGCAGTCATCAGATTTTCAAAATTGATCTCCGCACCCTGATTGATAAGACTTCCTATGGCTGCGCCGTCCTTTTTACTGATCTGGTGGAGCATACGGTATATACCTATATAAGACTCCTTTTCTTCAGCCGTGATCCTGTGACGGTTCTCAAGCTTTACAAGATATTCGCTGTATCTTTCACCGGAAGGACCTGCCTCGGCAAGACGTTTATCCAGTTCTTCCATGGAAAGTTTCATCGGATTCACTCCCTGTCTTATCATCCTCAGAGTCTCTTCGGGCGTCATCCTCTCTATTATGCGGTCCACCGTTGCCACGGCAGACTTAACTGCATTTATATTCTCCTGACTCAGTTCCATTGAGTTATAACCCAGAATACGCACGGCTCTGGAGTTCTCATCCGTATTCTCTATACCGAGTTCCTTCATCAGAGAATCCGCATGCCTGAAAGCCTCTCCTATGCTGTCTCCGAGGTCCGGACGTACTTCGGTCATCATGGTCTCATAGAGGCTGCCTGCCATATCCAGACGGGTCTTTAAGCTTCTTCCTGCTTCAGCATATTCATCAACTGTGATCTGTGCCTCCAGACTGAAAGCTGCTGTCAGGCTTTCACGCCTCATTATCATGTCTCCGGCTGTCATAAGAGGCAGACCGGGCAATTCTTCTATATTACGAAGAGTATCCTTGAACCACTCTTCCCTCTCGTCAGCTTCTTTAGCGTCCTCTGTGCCGAACATGGACTTTTTCATTTCGCTTTCGGCTTTCTTCAGAGAATCTACGAGATCGGAAAGTTCCATGGTATCAAGCTTTACTCCGCTCTTTAACAACATATATGAACTCTCCACGGTCATTGACAGCCTTGCTTCCTCCAACTGTCTGCGGGCGCTGATGCTCACGGTCTCTACTTTTACGGATACACTTATACTTATTTTCAACTGAGAAGCTCTGAGATTCCTTATATTCAGCTTCTTTCCCTCTGCTGCGGTCAGATCCGCTGCCTCATCGGTAAATCCTTTTACTTCCTCTGTAAGCGCCACTGCCTTATCAAGCAGCGTTCCTTCTTCGGTAAGAAGTGCACTTCCGGCACTCAGTCCGTCGCTGACGGCATCTGCTGCTGCCTTTGCGGCATATTCAGGATCTATGGGGGTCTTCAGTTCCTTAAGCTCTTTCATCGCAAGGAAGCTGTCCTCTGTCAGAGGCAGACCCTTCTCTATCATTTGCTCCGCCAGCCCTATAGCTTCAGTATCAGCTTCGTTTCCGCTGTTTTCTATGACTTTTCGTATCTGTTCCTGCAGACCGCTGCTTTCTATATCGCTTACGGATGCTGCCTCGGCCACATAAGCACCTTCAGCAAAATACCCGCCTGCTGCCCTTCCCATGCTGCCCACATTGGCTGCGAGATAGAGGTTGTCTATGGTAGGAGCCAGCATATTTTCAACCATATACATACGGGCATCGTCATTCAGTTCGCCGATGGATACGGCTTTCTCCACAGCCTGCTGTATATCTTTCAGACCGGTCTCTCCCACTTCCTCACCCGCCTTACGCAGGGCGGCACTTATCTCGGCCGCATAGGCATCCGAACCGGTTATATTTTCAAGGGTCTTCGCATCCAGATCGTCGTTGTAGCCGCGGATCACCTGCCCGGACCTGGCCATCTCCGCCTTTATCCTGTCAGTGATGTTTACTGCATCCTCAGGCTCTATGCTGCCTGCGTCATAGCCCTCTTCCTTCATTTTAGCGAAGGCTTCGGGACTCAGAGTATTGGCCATCACGGTCATGAAATTCTTACGGTTCTTTGCATCTGCTTCTATACCGCCTTCGGGGATTGGCATAGCACCATGCCTCTCGCTGTATGCCGAAAGCATCCCGTTCCTGCCGTCATCACGCACAAAAGAAGCAGCGGGGGCGGAAACCTCCTTCGCTGCCTTCTTTATATTCACAGGATCTGCCACTCCGGTCTGTATCTCCGGCTTTATCCTGTTATCATCTATATTATTTATGTTCATGGTAACCCCTCCGTAATAGTGATCACTATTATTTTCGGCAGGAAGGGGAACTTTCTTTAGCGGGGTATACTGATCACGGCTTTGAACATGTCTCCGTCCACGCTGATCTTAATTTCCCCGCCCATCAGCTCCATGAGGCTGCCTGCGATGGAGAGCCCCAGCCCCGATCCTTCGGTATTCCTGGATCTGTCACCTCTTACAAAGCGGTCCATCAGTTCATCTCCGGAGATTCCCAGCTCTTCCTTCGAGATATTTGAGATGCTGAGTACCGCAGCTCCTTCATCAGCTGACAATTCGGTATATACGCGGGTCCCCGGCATCGCATACTTTAATACATTCCCGTAGAGGTTGTCCATTACCCTCCATAAGAGATTGCTGTCCGCTTTTACCGTCACGCTCTCTTCCGGGATCCTTGAAACAAGAGTGAGACCGGCCTGTTCAAGCTTATCCTGGTACTCTCCCATCACCTGTCCGGCCAGTGTGCACAGATCCAGCTCCGTCAGGTTCACATCCACAGCCCCTGAGGATGCCTTGGAAGCTTCGATCAGGTCCTGTATCAGTTTCTTAAGCCTCTCGGACTGCTTTGACAGTATCTCCAGATATTCCTCTTTATCGCTGTCAGTCGCATCTTCTTTTTTCAGCAGATCGATATAATTGATTATTGAGGTAAGCGGTGTCTTGATATCGTGCGATACATTGGTAATCAGCTGGGTCTTCATCCTTTCGCTCTTCATACGCTCTTCCACAGCCAGCTGTATGCTCTCGCTCACACCGTTCAGATCCTGTGCAAACAGACGATAGCCTGCAAAAAGGTACTTTTCATCAACAGGCTCGCTGAGATTACCGGCAGCTATACGCTTTGCACCGTCACGCAGTCTGCTGTATCCCCATATCAGATACAATATCAGTGCAGCTTCTGCCAGCCTTCCGAGCACAAAGAAAAATGCAAGGAAATTCGAACCATCCTGTATAAGCGCCGCTTCAATGATCGATACCACGCCGAATACGGGGATCGCTATCATCAGCAGTATCCCTAAGGGAACATGCTTGGCTATCCACATGCCCGACTTTGATACCCATTTAAACACTACATCCTTTATGCGGTATATGAGTGAGTTCCTCCAGAAGGTTCCTGCCTTTATGCGGACTATATTGGTTCCCAGGAAGATCATCCCCAATAACACAGCAATAAACATCACACTGCAGGAAAGCAATACCAGCTCATAAAAGCTTGCGAGCCTGTCCATTATCCCCGGTATCTGCCCGATAATACTATATAAAACATACGCCATAAAAATCTCAGCATTTACTGCCAAAAAATATACAATTTCCAGAGGCATACGGTCTATAAGCGTAAGGCTTATACCTTCACTTCTCCTGTGATACCCTGCACTTATCGAAAACAGTATAAGAAAACATATTGCTGATAACGCTGACAGCATCCCGTATATGCCGCCGTTTGTATCCATTTTATTAAGCCGGAAAAGAAACTCTCTTATATCTGTATTTAAATACAGGTTATCATAATACTCTTTTTCGTTAGGATATATAGCTGCTGCTCTTTTATACAGTACATGAATATAATATCCCGGAGTATCACTGCTTCCCTCATAAGCATATCTGTATTCTGCACAGTCATTCATCACCACTTCATACTTCATATAGTAATTAATGTAGTGTGAATCAAACATTCTTCTGGTCAGACACTTATCAAAGCGATCATAACCCGGACTTTTATATAAATATGTATTTTCATCTCCGAGATCCAGCCTGTCCGGGTTGCTTTCCCTCGAAACTATAACCGCAAAGCTGACATTCTTCATATCACCGTATCTGTTCAGCGTTTCTTCCCAGTTCTCTTTCATTTCCGGAAGCAGCTCTTCCAGTTTTTCTTCATTATGCGGTACTTCTAATTGAAGGGAATTGCTCAGATCCGCCATATTGTGCTCACTGATGCGGTCCATTGCCTTCTCTACTGTCTGATCAAAAGTCATCCCATGAAAACCGCCTGACCTTGCCAGCAACATCATCACCATTACGTATATAAAAACCGTGACCGAAGCTGCACACAATACTGCACAGACGATATTAAATATTCCGTTACGGATAAATCCGCTCTTTTTATTCTCCATCATAATCCTCCGTCTATCTTATATCCCTGTCCCCATATGACCTTAAGATATCTCGGTTTTGCAGGATCTATCTCTATCTTCTCCCGCAGTCTCCTGATATGGACCGCCACCGTATTCTCCGTACCGTAGGGATCGTCACCCCATACGTTTCTGTATATCTCATGAGGAGAAAACACACGTCCCGGTTCCTTTATCAGAAGCTTAAGTATCTCGTACTCTGTTTTTGTGAGATTTACGATATCTCCGTCCACCCGTACTTCTCTGGCAGGATCGTTTAAGCTGATGCTTCCTACCGTGTATTCGTCCTTTTCCGTCATAACGCTGCCAAGCATCGTATATCTGCGCAGTGAGGACCTTACCCTTGCGGTAAGCTCTGCCGGAAGGAAGGGTTTTGTGATATAATCATCCGCCCCGAGATTAAGACCCAGTATCTTGTCCGCATCTTCCGACTTGGCTGTAAGAAATATCACGGGAACATTTGAGAGCTTACGTATCTCCGTGAGCGCCTCGATACCGTCCATGCCGGGCATCATTATATCCATAAGCACAAGACGTATATCCTTCTCATTACGTATCGTCTCTACCGCCTCTGCACCGTCACAGGCCATAAGTATCTCATATCCTTCGGCCTTGAGATAAATCTCAAGAGCACGGACGATATCCTTCTCATCATCACATATAAGTATCTTTGTCATTTGGGTACCTGCTTTCTTAAGAGCTCTTGAAATGCATTATAGTATAAACAATATGAAGAAAACAGAGGATAAAAGATTAAGATTCTATTACAAAATTGTTCAGAAAAAAAGAGGACAGCTTACGCTGTCCTCGTATACATGATCATTTATCAGAAACTGTATATTACCGCGCCGTATGCCGGCAGGTTGAAGGTGATCGCGAACTTCTGGTTATCGCAGTCATGCTCCTGTGCTTTCAGCTCTTCAGGAAGTTTGGCTCCGTTACCGGCGAATCTGGTATCATCCGAGTTAAGCACCAGTTTGTACTTTCCTTTCTTAGGTACTCCTACCATATAATCGTCTCTTGCGATCGGAGTCATGTTGAGTACAAATAACATATTGTTCTTGCCATCCGCGCTCTTTCTCACAAAACTGTAGGTCGATCTGTATGCATCATTGGCATTGATCCATTCAAAGCCATCCCAGCTGTCATCCAGTTCATAAAGGCAGGGATTCTTCCTGTACAGCTCCAGCAGAGTCTTAACGTACTCCAGCATTCCCTTGTTCAGATTGTTGTCGAGCAGGAACCAGTCAAGCTCTCTTTTCTCGCTCCATTCTCTTTCCTGGGCAAAATCCTGACCCATAAACAGCAGCTTCTTTCCTGCATGTCCGAACATAAAGGCGTATCCCACGCGGAGATTCGCATATTTATCAACCTGGTAACCGGGCATCTTATTGACCATGGAACACTTAAGGTGTACCACCTCGTCATGTGAAAGGGGCATGATATATTTTTCCGCGCAATTATAACTCATCGCGAAGGTCATCTTATTATGGTTGTCCTTACGGAAATAAGGATCCAGCTTCATGTAATCGCAGAAATCATGCATCCAGCCCATGTTCCACTTAAAGGTGAAGCCGAGGCCGTCGTCTTCCGGTGCCGCAGTAACCCTGGGCCATGCCGTGGATTCTTCGGCTATGGTCATTACTCCGTTCCTCATGCCTCTGATCACGCTGTTCAGATGACGGAAGAACTCTATCGCATCCAGGTTCTCATTGCCGCCGTATTTGTTAGCAACCCACTGGCCGTCACGTTTTCCGTAATCCAGGTACAGCATTGAAGCCACTGCATCAACTCTGAGTCCGTCGATATGGAATTCCCTGATCCAGTAAAGAGCATTGCCTATAAGGAAGTTTCTTACCTCTGTTTTGGAATAGTTAAAAATCTTGGTACCCCAGTCGGGATGCTCACCCAGTCTGCTGTCCGGATGCTCGTAAAGAGGCTCGCCGTCAAAATCAGCCAGACCGAAAGCGTCTCTCGGGAAGTGTGCGGGTACCCAGTCAAGTATCACGCCGACTCCCATTTTATGAAGCTTGTTGACAAGATATGCAAAATCCTCCGGTGTGCCGTATCTTGAAGTAGGAGCATAATAGCCCGTTACCTGATAACCCCAGCTTCCGTCAAAAGGATGCTCTGCTATTCCCATCAGTTCTATATGGGTATATTTGACTTTTGAAAGATATTCGCAGATCCTGTCTGCAAACTCCCTGTATGTATAGAAACCGTCTTCCGTTCCGTCGGGATGCTTCATCCATGAGCCGATATGGCATTCGTATATAGCCAAGGGCTCCTGGAAATAATTCTTCCCTGCTCTTTCGGTCATCCACTCATCATCAGACCATTTGATCTTATGCAGATTGAAGACCACCGAAGCCGTACCGGGACGAAGCTCGGCATAATTGGCAAAGGGATCAGCCTTGTATATGCCTTCTCCCGAAGCCGTAGTTATAAAGAACTTATACAGATCGCCCTCTTTTACATCGGGAATGAACGTGCTGTATATGCCTCCTTCTCCGAGTTTCCTCATGGGATTGGCATTTACATCCCAGCCGTTAAAGCTGCCCACCACGTGAACTTCCCTGGCATGAGGCGCCCATACAGCAAAAAAGACGCCCTTTTTGCCGTCTTTCGTGCAGGGGTGTGCCCCCAGTTTCTTATAGATATCATAATGAGATCCCTGACCGAAAACATACTGGTCAGCTTCGGAAATGAAAACAGTCTCTTCCTGAAGGGTATGGATATCCTTCTCTGTCTTTTTTGATGCCATTTTGTCTGTAACCTCCAATGGATGTTTTTTACCACCACCCTTTATTTTATCAAAACAGCATCATATTGTCAAAACTACTCAAAATCCTTCTCCCTTAAAATGATCATGTCTTCATAATCATATCTCTTGCCGCCGATTATGTTAAAGAAGGTTGAAATACGGGGCTTTGAAGAATGCTCTATAGCAGCTTCGACTATATCCTCGATCTCCGCAGTAGTCACATTATGCTCGCCTATCTGCAGTTCGGAGATACGCTGATGAAGCGCCAGTACACCTCTTTCTTCGTCTATCTTGTATTCCCTGGAATACGCATACTTCTTGGCATATTCGACCAGCGCATTATTGTTCATCGGGATGATATCTACTCTGGTATTGAAATAACCGGTTATCATCTCATAACTCTCGATCAGTCTGTCCATGCTCTTTTTGTTATCCATCATGATGACAAGTATGCCGTCGGGATAGGACTCCAGCACAGAAGTAAGCTTCTCTAAAGTTGCTTTCTTCAGTTCTCCTGCTTTTTCTATGAGCAGAGCTCCGTAAGCCAGCTGGTTTAAAAGAGAAGGAATATCCTTGTTGTTAAGCTTGGTACCGCTTATCTTTGCAACACGTGATGATACAAAATTGTTGTCGATCATCTGCATCTCTTTTACGAGAGCCTTGGCCAGATCCACGTTCATTCCGGTGGATTCGCCTGTTACTATGATGTTACCGACATAGCTGGTCAGGCTTATCTGATCTATGGTATCAAGTATCTGATCTCTCATCTTCCTTGAATAAAGGAAGTTTTCAAACAGTCTCTGTTCATCCACGCTTAAGTCATTTTCAACTTCTTCTGCGTGATAATCATCATCCATCTCATTGGCGGTATCGAAACCTCTGCGGTCCGCATCCGCTTCGAGAGCGCCTTCTATATCGTTGAGATCTCCGGTATCGTACTCATCTCCGTAATAATCGTCGCTGTACTCGGCATTTTCATCATACTCGCCGTCTTCGTACCCGCCATCCCCGGAATACTCAGCATCTTCATATTCGGCGTACTCTTCATCCTCATAGTCGCCTTCATAATCCCCATCATAGTTCTCGTCTTCGTATTCACCCTCGGGATAATCATCATCGGCATACTCTTCGTCAGCATATTCTTCAGAATCGTAATCTTCATCATAATTGCCGCCGTCTTCGGAATCATCCTCACTGTAATCTTCTTCTTCAAAGACAGCGCTGTCTGCTTTGCTGACTTCGCCGAGATCCGGCAGCGTTGCGGTATTCACCAGACCTTCGGCAGCTTCGGAAGCCACATCCACAAATATACCGCTGGTATCTTTCTTCTCGTCTTCTTCATAGACGGCTTCTTCTTCATATTCACCGTTCGTCAGACTTTCTTCTCTTTCTTTGTCAGCCTTGATCGAGGCATCTACTTCATCCCAGATGGAACCCGCATTCTGATTGAAGATCACGCCCGTCTTTGACTTGATCTTATTGACTACAGGTCTGGCTAAAGGCGCATCCGTTGCGGCAGCTGCCACTTCTTCGATATTTCTTAACTCTATATCATCTGCTTCATACATTTCGGAGAACAGTCGCTGTTCTTCCTCTATTTCTTCTATAAGGCTGTTCTTCTTTTTCTCATCATAGCCTTTAAAGATAGGACCTGTGGATTCTTTTATCTTGCGCTCTGTCTCCCTGAGTATCTCTTCGTTACGCAATTTCTTCTTTTCTTCCCAGCCGGAAAGATACTCATCCATATGTATCTGACCGGTGATCTGCGTCTCCACTTCCTCACCCGGCTCTACAGCCAATTCTATCTGACCGTTGTCGTCAAATCTCAGCATATCATCAAAAGTCGCAGTAGCCTTGATCTTGGTACGTTTTTCTCTCAGGCTTGCTTCTTCTTCCTCTTTTTTCTGCTTTTCCTCTTTCTCTTCACGGCGTACTTCCGCTGCCAGCTCATGCATGCTTTCATACTCCGGATTGGTATTGCTTGGAGGAGCATCGATCACGATATCGGCAGTCTTATCTTCAAAGAATACCTCATCAGCGTTATCCTCAGGCTTTGCTGTTTCGGGTTTGATGTCATCCATGGACTCAAGGCGGGGAGCTTCTTCCTCCTCCTCTTCCTTTACGGCATTCACGCTGTCTTCCTTATAAAGCGCAGCCTTTGATATCTTCTTATGATCTATAAATGTAGTATTATCAACATATTCGGTATCATCCACTTCGGGATAGGGCAGATCGTCCGGTTCCTCAGCCAGTTCTTCGGATTCAAAATCCGTATCGTATCCTTCTTCGGCTGCTTCTTCGTCGACATTATAATCTTCTTCGCTGTAATTCTCTTCGGCATAATCTTCATCGGCATATTCGCCTTCATCGCTGTATTCTATATATTCGCCGTTCTCGTCATAATAGCCGTTTTCATCGGCATATTCTCCGCCCTCGATATAATTGCCGTCTTCATCATAATAGCCTTCGCCGTTATCATCATAGTATTCGCCGTCTTCGGAATATTCCCCGTCCTCACCGTAATACTCTTCTTCGGGCTGGTCATAATACTCTTCGTCTTCTTCTTCCTCCTCATCCATCATGGGCTTCATGATATGTCTGGTGATGCGCTCGTTCTTATCATTCTCTTCCTCTTCCATGAATTCTCTCATGCTTTCCGCAAGAGCCTTCTGAAGATTGATGGTATTGAACTTGCTCATGTCAATAGTCTTAACATGGAAATCGATGTCGCCAAGCTCCGGATTCACGCCGGGTTCCGCAGACTCCGTGGTATACTCGTCGCTCTCATAAGCCTCGATCTCTTCCTTATAATCATCTTTCGCATTGTATATGGCCTGCTGCTCCGGAGTAAGTCTTGCATGCAGCATCTTCAGCTCCATAGCCTTTATAACAAAAGGGCCGTCACCAAACCAGGTGATCAGTTCATTACAGGTCTCAACGCACTTGGTACCAAGGCCTATCCTATGATAAAGATATGCCAGCTGATATGCCCACTCCTCCCTATAATCCTTACGGCACAGTTCTTCCAACAGGGCTATCCTGTCGTCGTAGGGAGCATCGATCATTTCCAGTATCTTATATTGAAGGATATACACACCCGTATCATTGGGCGCCATCTTTCGAAAGATGGTAAGGAATTCCATCGCCTTGACCTTGTCACCGAGCTCAATATAGAGTTCCGACAGGCTGTATACGATGCTTCTTCTCTTGGGACTTCTGTCATATGCAAGGAGCATCAGCTCCAGAGCGTCTTCATAATGACGGTTTATCTTGTAAAGATCACTTATGCTCATGAGCTTGGAGACGCTTTTGGCCCTTCTCCAGTCGATGGTATTGGCTATTTCCATAGCCTCTCTGTACTGCTCGTTTTCGATAAGTGTCTTTATCTCTTCAGAGCATATCTTATATTCCTGTGCGTTCACCTTTATCTCTTCCCCCGAAACGGCTAAACGTATATTTAGCCATCATATTTTTATACATAACTACATCTTGTGATTTTATCACAGCAGGGGGTACATGTAAAGGGTATTATTGGCGGTATTTCGTATACATAACATCCGATAAACGTGCAAATTGCCCGATATCAAGCACTTCTCCCCTTATCCTCTCATCCAGGCCCAGTTCCTTTATAGCATCCGCGACCTGTTCCCTTGTAAAGTCCAGTTCGCTGCTGCCCGTAATGGCATTGGGCAGGGTCTTTCTGCGCTGGTTGAATGCGGCCCTTATAAGCGCAAACAACAGCTTCTCATCCTTTACTTCTATATCAGGTCTGTCATACAGATCCAGCCTTATCACGCTGGAGTCCACATTTGGTCTGGGTATAAAGCATTCCGGTCCCACGGTCATTACCCTTACGGGTTTGGCTCTGTACTGCACCGCAAGAGAAAGAGCGCCGTATTCCTTGGTGCCGGCTGCTGCCTGCATGCGCTCGGCCACTTCCTTCTGCACCATGACGGTGATGCTCTTAAGCTTGAGCTCCCCCTCCAATAACCTCATGATGATCGGAGTGGTTATATAATAAGGGAGATTTGCGACCACTACCGCACCCTCGCCGGTAAGCTTAAGCAGATCTTCATCCGAAAGCTTCATAACGTCGGAAAAAACCAACGTGGTATTATCAAACTCTGAAAGCGTCTCCCTTAAGATAGGTTCAAGAGAACTGTCTATCTCAACAGCCACCACCTTCTTTGCCCTTGCTGCCAGTTCCACAGTCATGGCTCCTGCACCGGGCCCTATCTCCAGCACCGTATCCTCCGGTCCCGCGCCCGAGGCATCGACAATTTTTTCAACTATGGAAGGATCCGTCAGAAAGTTCTGGCCGAATTTCTTCCTGAAAGTGAAATCATATTTCTTTATAAGATCTCCTGTTTTTGACATATGGGTTCTGCTCCCGCTTCCTTTCTTATCCTGTTTACTTCTTCAATTATTGCAGGGATGCTTCGCGAATCATTTCTGCTGCCCTTTATTACCGGCATATACGGCGCATCCGTCTCCACCCTGATATACTCTGCCGGGACTCCGGCAGCCACTTCCTTTATCTTCTTTGCCTCCGGCCTTAATACCAGCGCATTGATCCCTATGTTCCACTTAAGCTTTACAAACTGCTCTGCCATCTGTGCTGAATATGCAAAGCCATGCAGCAGGCCTTTTACCTTCGGATGTGCTTTTAATATCTTCAGTGTATCCTCCGCCGCATCAACCGAATGCACTACTGCCGTCAGGCCATACTTTTCGCAGAGCTCAAGCTGTGCTTCAAAGACTTCCCTCTGGCGTTTTCTTACAGACTCGTCCTTTATGTTCCTGTAATCCAGGCCACATTCGCCTATAGCTTCAGCCTGTCCTGTTTTCAGAAGTTTCTCCAGACTGTCAATTTCATCCTTCCATGACTCTTTTATATATAAAGGATGCAAGCCTGCTGCCACACGGATCTTAGGATATACATCGGCTTTGTATCTCTCTGCCATTTCAAGTGCTGCCAGACTCCCGGCCATATTCTCGCCTGCTTCCATGATCAGCTCTATACCTGCAGCCTTTACCGCCTTCAGCACTTCTTCCCTGTCATCATCAAAAGCCTTATCATGATAATGTGTATGCGCATCAAACATAGTTATGTATCCTCATTAAACAAAAAAGCCCGTCCCCGGGGTTGATCCCCAAAAACGAACTTTCGTGCACCGCCAGGGGCTCGAACCCTGGACACCCTGATTAAGAGTCAGGTGCTCTACCAACTGAGCTAGCGGTGCTTACGTTTCACACGCAAATGCCATTATAATATATAGGTTTTTAAAATGCAAGTGTTTTTTTAATTTTTTTTCATGTCTGCACATCGATATAATATTGAGCCTGTTCTGCAAACATTCCTGCATAGACTCCGCCGTCTTTTCTGATCAGTTCCTCATGAGTACCGTACTCTTTAATGGTCTTATCTGCGATCACCGCTATATGATCACAGAACCTGCAGCTTGAGAGTCTGTGTGAGATATATACGGCAGTCTTTCCGTTTACAAGATTGTCGAATTTCTTATACACTTCATATTCAGCCAGAGGATCAAGCGCCGCTGTGGGCTCATCCAGTATCACCACCGGCGCGTCACGGTACAGGGCTCTGGCAATTGCCAGCTTCTGGGCCTGACCGCCTGAAGGTTCCACGCCGTTTTCGTCATATTCCTTATACAGAAGCGTTTTCTCTTTATCCTTAAGGCTGTTTATCCATTCGGCCGTACCGCTCATCTCATAAATATCTTCAGGAACCGCAGCAGTTCTTTTTTCAGTATCCTTTAGTCCGAAACTTACATTTTCTTCTATAGTGTAGCCAAAGAGTTTGAAATCCTGAAATACCACGGCCAGCAGTTTTACATATTCTTCATAAGAATAATCCCGGATGTTTTTACCGCAGATCCTTATCTCTCCTTCAGTTACATCGTAAAGCCGGGTTATCAGCTTGACCAGCGTGGATTTACCCGCCCCGTTTACACCAACCAGTGAAAGACTCTCTCCTTTTTTTATCTGCAGGTTTATATCTTTTAATATCCAGTTATCCGTTCCCGGATACTTAAACGATACATGATCGAAAACTATGCCGTCGAATGCTTTGTCATCGATGTTTTCATTACCCGCGGATTCTTCATCGACAAGTTTCATGTATGCGATAAATGCGCTCATAAAATTACTCTTCATCATCAGCTGCTGCGCGTTCGTGATAAAACTGATAAGACAATCATTTGTAAACACTTCGATCGCGCTTATGCACATCACAAAATCCGCAAGACTGATGCTTCCTTTCAATACCGACAAACCCAGCCAGCCGTAGGAAATTCCGTAACCCACGGCGGATGCTATGCTTCCGATGCTTCCCCATCTCAGCTGTTTTCCTGCACATTCGTTATCCATCTTATTCAGTTCTTTTGCATTCTCAACGGCCTTCTTTTCCACAAGAGGGATTGCATCATAAAGCCTCAATTCCTTTGCATATTCACGCCCGTTTATCTTAGTATAGATGTATGTATAAAACTTATTGATAGCCGGTGTCTTCTCAAACACTTCCTGTGAAGCAGCATTGATCTTTGATGTGCAGAACGCATTGACCGATACTGCAAGTACTGACATCAGCAGTATCAGAGGCGATACCCCGAATACTATCCCTATCACACTGAATATCACAAGAAGGCTTGTTCCCAGCTTAACGATGCATTCCGACATTCCCCTGATACCGCCGGAATACCATGACATACCGGTCTCTGCTTTCTGCCTTGCACTTAAGCCTTCTTCCGTTTCCGTTAATTCGAATTTAAGCTTCATGGCTTTTTCGGAAAGCATAAGGTCAAGTTTTCTTGCAAGACTGTCTTCCTGTATCTGCCGTATCTCACCAAGTATCGTAGTCAGGCTTTTTACGATATAGTTTCCTCCTACAAGTATTGAGGCTAATATTATAAGTTTTGTCGTATCCTTATCTCCTGTCAGTTCTGCAACTATGTATTTAGGAAGCAGCATATTTATCACCGGACAAAGAGACAGGAACAGTATGTTAAATAATATCAGCATGGCATAGTGAGGTTTTTCCTTAAGCGCGAAACGGTAAAAATATGAACATACAGCCATGCTCTTTTTTATCTCAGCAAGCAGCTTCTTCATCTTTTTCCTCCTCACGATAATACTGTGCCTGCATTTCAAAGAGTCCGGCATACCTTCCCTTTTTCCTCATCAATTCCTCGTGGGAACCGTACTCACTGATCCTCCCGTCTTCAAACAAAGCGATATGATCACAGAAACCGGTGCTTGCCAGACGATGGGAAACATATACGGCAAGCTTGCCTTTTACAAAGCTGTCAAAACGTTTATAAAGCTCACTCTCCGCATGCGCATCCAAAGCAGCCGTCGGTTCATCCAGTATCACCACCGGCGCATCTTTATACAAAGCTCTTGCCAGAGCCATCTTCTGCTTCTCTCCTCCCGACAAAAGGATACCGTCGTTATGATGTACACGAAGCATGGGAGAGTCAATTCCCTTCGGAAGTGAATTAAGCTTTTCCTTAAGTCCGGCTTGTTCAAGACAGGCTATAACACGCTTTGCATCCGTTTCTTCGCCGGCTTTCATCGATACATTCTCTGCCAGAGTGAAGCCGTAGCATTCCATATCCTGGAATACCGGAGCAAAAAGTCTGTAATACTCTCTGGTGCTGATGCTCTCTATATCCCTGCCGTTTAAGAGTATCCTTCCTTCTGACGGCTTATATAATTTCAACAACAGTTTGATAAACGTAGTCTTCCCCGCGCCGTTTATGCCTACCACAGCAAGCTTCTCCGAAGGATTAAGAGTCAGGTTCACATCTTTAAGTGCATAACTCTCACTTCCGGGATATTTAAAGGAGACATTCTCAAAACGGATTTCATAACCGGATGCTTCCTCCGGCTTGCTCCCTTCATCCTTCTGCTCATCGCAGTATTCGTTAAGCGCACGGTAATCATTCGTTTCGGCGCTGCACTTCCTTAAGTGTGCGCTGATCTTCATAAGGTTCATCAGTGCATCGGCCATCTGACGCACGCAGCCCGCATAAAGTATGAAATCTCCTATGCCAAGATCGCCTTTCAATATCAGATATATCAATGCCGCATACAACAGACCTTCCCTTAACATATCCATGCTGTTGGTAAACATTCCGCTTATCAGCCAGCTTTTTCTTGCCAGACGAGTTTTTTCATGCAGTACTCCGTTTAGTTCTTTCTGAGTGGCGTTGAGTTTTTCCCGTAACTGAAAAAGCCGTATATCTTTACCATATGAAAAATCCGAACTGATCTTTTTGAAATATTCCAGTTCTCTTTTTTCTTTAAGTACATCATCATTTGTAAGCTGCTTCTCTTTCTTTGATGCTTTCTCAACAGACAGATAAGATAAGATCCCAAACAATAACACCGCAACAGCCAGAGGAATGCTTAGGAATGCCAGTATGACTGCAGCAAGGATACAGGTAAAGAGATGCGTGCAAAGATCCAACGTGAATCTTATGATACCTTCTATTCCTACATCCACATTTCTTGTAGATGCCTTCGACTTCTCAATGGCATCAAGGACTTCTCGCTCTTCCAGTCTTTCATAAAATAACGAAATTACTTTTTTATTTCGTTCAAGCATGAACATCGGACGCACATAAAAAGCAGCGGGATCCTTCCAGAAATTGACCGTATTCTGTCCGATAAGACAGATAATGTTAGCCAGCGTAAGGAAAACCACCATACTCATCAGCTTTTCCGCTGCTATTCCCGCCCCTATAAATTCCACTATGTATTTTCCGAGAAATAACCAGATGAATCTGGATGCCGCATTGCAGAATAAAGCCAGTATCAATAAGATGATCAGGTAGGGCTTATGTTTTGCCACACCCTTATAGACATATAAGATATTCTCCGCGGTATTGTACTTCATTTATCATCCCCGCCGTAAAAATACTGTAACAACAGTAAGGTCACTCCGTCATAACAGTTTTCCTGCAGTATCTCTGCCTGCATCTCCCAACCCTTGTCGGCCGTGGTGTGGATCACCTCGTCAACTGCAGGCATCTCGTCGATCACATGGATATCTTCTTCATATAGCTGCTGTTCTATCTGTTCCCCGGCATTATATATCTGCCATACACGTTTGCTGAATTCAGGTTCGGGACCGAACAATTCCTCTATTGTTTCTGCCAGCTGCAACAATTCTTCTTCGCTCCTTACTTCTTTTAGCTTTCCGATCTTTCCTTCTGCCTGCAGTCTTTCGATCTCCTTATTCCTGGTCTCATAATAATCTTCGGAAACATAATCATACATATCGAAGGCAGCGGCCAGCTTAAGATAAGGATCGTCGCTGCGTATCAAAGCCAGCTGACTTAAGAAGTTGGCTTCGTTCTCTTTATAATAGCCTTTATGATGCGCCAGTTCATGAGCATCCAGGACGCTGCTCCAAAGCGGAGACATATAGCGGTTATGCGTGGGTTCCATGGTGTAAGGATAGTTGTAGCCGCCTATCCCCATCCTTTCAAGTATGTCTGAACATAAAGCTTCCTTTACCGGCGGATAGTAGCCTGTAAGGCGGCTGTACTCGCTGCCGAGAGCCTGTAGGGCTTCAGTTATATGCGGCAACCTTTCTTCGGCAGTCGGAAAATCCACGCTGCCGTCTTCTGCGATATATATCTCTTCGGCAGCTGCATTTCCCTGTTCCACGATATATGTCAGCAGATCATATATTTCATCATATGTGAATTCCGTGCGAAGTTCCGTATTGCCCCTGCCCAGCACCGTACCGCAGAAGGGTATGAACCAGGTGGGAACATAGATCAGGATTACTATTAAGAGACCTGTAATGAATGTTTTGAAATATGCTTTGCAGAAATCCCTATAGCCTGCTTTTTTTCCCAGGAAGAGAAGAAGCAGTATCAGTATAAGTGAAAACACCAGCATACCGGCGCCGATAAACATTATTACCTCGCCGAGAGCAAAGGGGATCGGCGCCGTAACATGACTGATACAGTCACAAAGTATGCAATATACATTATCCGCATACTTATCGCAGACTTCGGGAAACAGCGCTGTAACGGACAGCATAAGTATAAGACCGATAAGTATGAAAACCGTTCTCGCAAAACTCTTCTTTTTCTTTTGGGATCTTTTATGCATCATAGTGACATTATAACACAGACAAGTCAATCACGGGGACGGTTCTGCGGTTGAAAATCTTTGATTTTCAACCGCAGAACCGTCCCCATGATTGACAAAACAAAAATAACAGCACAGACAGTTCTTATGCGCTTCATATTCCTTGATATCTTCGTGAACTCCTTATCTTCATAGACAGGAATGAAAGAAACTATCTCGTTTTTATCGTCTTCGTAAGTTTCAAGCTCTTTCAGCTTTTCTTTTACGTCATTTATTTCTGCCTGACTCTCTTCCAGCTTCTGTTCCTCTTCATAAAGGGCCTCTGTCCTGTTCTGAAGATCTTCGGTTTCATCATCCAGATAGGAATACTTCCGATCCAGCTCATCATACTTTTCCTGCAGAGCATCTGCTCTTGCCTGCAATACCGCCGCTCTTGCTTTCAGATCGGAAGGAAGCAGGGCCTGTATCTCAGGAGATAATTCATTCTCATTATTCTCTATCTCTGTGTAATCCCTGATGGCACCGGTAGAAATAAGATATGCAAATATCTCTTTCATCAGCACTTCCCTGGTGCTCTGTATCTTAACGGCTTCCATCTGGAGTTCACCGTTTTCTATCACATAAGGTTCCGCCTTTTTGTTTGCTTCTTCCTGCCCTGCATTAAGTTCTTCCCTTTTCTGCTTCAGCTCTTCGGCCTTCGCCTGCATCTTATCCAGATATTCCTGCCACTGTTTTCTGTTGCTCTCGGCAATATCTGCTTCCAGCGCATCATCCGTCATCCCTCCGGTATCGGCAAGTATCGTCAGCTTTCTCTTAAGCGCCTCCGCTGTCTCTTTTTCTTTCTCTTCATTTTCAGGCTCTTCCTTGTAGCTCCAGGCATAATTGTTCTTATCCTTAGCGTACAATATGATATCTTCTTTTCCGAAGGCTTTCAGCAGCTCATCCGTCGCTTCATGCTTCAGTTCAAAATAACCGTCCTCCGCGTTGCTATCCCTGTAACTCTTTTTTATTCCCTTCTCTATGCTGCCGCCGAAAACAAAAAAGCCCCCGGCGATAACAGAAACTGTCACCAGAAGCACTATTATATATGTTTTCGGAATTCGCGATCCTGTCATGGTTTAAAAGCGGTTTTAGTCATTTTTACTTGCTACGCAAGTAAAAATGACAGCTCACACTGTCATTTTCAGAGAAGGTATTTCTTTCTTATGGGGTTATAGCAAAAACTATATAATGTATTGGGGGTTACAATATGCATTATAGCAGATTATGTATATTCGTCTATTCGTAAATCTAACAAATATAATAATTTCATCGGTACTTTTTTGGTGATTTCTACACAAAAAGTGCTTCGAACTCTTCCCTGCTGATCCTTTCCTTCTCTATCAGCAGGCTTGCACACTTGTGCAGTATCTCCATATTCTCCTCAAGTATCTGCTTTGCAGCCGTATAAGCGTCATCTATCAGCTTCTTAACGGCATTGTCGATTTCTGCAGATTTGGCTTCACTGATATTCTTGGCATGGGCCAGATCCCGTCCTATGAAGACTTCTTCTTCGCTGTCTTCGTAATTGATCATGCCCAATTCCGACATACCGAAGCGTGTTACCATGCTCCTGGCTTTTTTGGTCGCGCTCTTTATATCACCTGAAGCTCCCGTGGTCACATCGCCTATTACCAATTCTTCTGCTATACGTCCGCCAAGTGTGACCATCAGCTCCTGCCTTAACTGTTCCTTTGTCATGAACATATCATCCTTATCGGGAAGCGGCATGGTATAGCCTGCTGCACCAACACCCGTGGGTATTATCGATACAGTATAGACCGGTCCGACCAGGGGTAACAGGTGGAAGAGTATGGCATGTCCGGATTCATGATAGGCCGTGATCCTCTTCTCCTTATCCGATATCACGCGGCTCGTCTTCTCGGTACCTATGCCCACCTTGATGAAGGATTTATTGATATCCTCACTGGTAATAAATTTTCTGTCAGCCCTGGCGGCCTTTATGGCTGCTTCATTCAGAAGATTTTCAAGATCGGCGCCTGTAAAGCCTGCCGTAGTCCTTGCGATATCTTCCAGTTTTACATCCTCTCCGAGATTTTTATTTCTTGCATGTACTCCGAGTATCTCTTCCCTGCCCTTGATATCGGGAGGTGATACGGTTATCTTTCTGTCAAACCTTCCGGGGCGCAGTATAGCCGGATCCAGTATATCCACACGGTTTGTAGCCGCCATTACTATGATGCCCTCGTTTACTCCGAAGCCGTCCATCTCCACAAGCATCTGGTTTAAAGTCTGCTCTCTTTCATCATGGCCGCCGCCCATACCTGTACCACGGCGCCTTGCCACCGCATCAATCTCATCAATAAAGACGATGCAGGGTGAATTCTTCTTGGCTTCCGCAAAGAGATCCCTTACTCTCGATGCACCCACACCTACAAACATTTCCACGAAATCCGAACCTGAAATTGAGAAGAAAGGTACTCCGGCCTCTCCGGCCACAGCCTTTGCCAGCAATGTTTTACCGGTTCCGGGCCTTCCCTCAAGAAGTATGCCTTTCGGTATGCGGGCGCCTGCCTCGGTAAACTTCGTCGGCTCTCTTAAAAAATCCACCAGTTCTTCCAGATCATCTTTTTCTTCCTTAAGTCCCGCAACATCGGCAAATTTGATCCCGCTGTCCGTGACCATCTGCGCCCGGCTCTTGCCGAAATTCATCATACGCGCGCCTGCTCCGCCGCTTGCAGACTGATTGTTCTGCATCGCCGAAAAGAAGAAAACAAACATGATTATCAGAAGCAGATAGGGCAATACATATTCAAGGAACCAGTTATCTTTCGGAACATCCCTTATGATTGTCTCTATACCCTTGTTTTTGGTAAGCTCTTCTATCTCCCGTACATCAGTCACACTGAATTCAAAACCTGTGCCGTCTTTCTTAAGTACCCTTATACTGCCTGTAGGAACTTCCCTGTTCTGAACTATGGTCACCGATACCACTTCATTGTTTTTAAAAGCCGAATCAAATTCCGCCCTCGTATGTATATTTGTCTGTTTTGAATATAGTCCGAGCCATATCGCTGCCGCAACCAGCAGCATTATCACGAAAAAGTAGGCTCCTGTTCCGGATTTTTTCATTCTTCAACCACTCCTATATAAGGCAGATTTCTGTACTTCTGTGCATAATCCAACCCGTATCCCACGATAAACACATCCGGCACTTCAAAACCGGTATAGTCCACATGCACTTCGTGGGTACGTCTCGAAGGCTTGTCCAAAAGCGTGCAGAGCGCAAGGCTCGCAGGCTTTCTTTCTCTTAACATCTTCATAAGATAGGAAAGGGTCCTGCCGCTGTCAACTATATCTTCAACTACCATCACATGGCGTCCCTCTATGCTTTCGTCCAGATCCTTTACGATCTTTACCACACCGCTGGAACTCTTTTCATCTCCGTAGCTCGACACAGACATAAAATCAAGAGTCACCGGCAGGCTTATGCGTTTTGCCAGTTCGCAGGTAAAGAAAGCTCCGCCCTTCAATACGCTTATCATATGCAGTTCCTTGCCTGCATACTCTTCGCTTATCTGTGCGCCTATCTCTTTGATCCTTTTGTTTACGCGTCTCTCACTTATAAGCTCTCTGATGTTATCCATAGTCTTCTCCTTACCTGCCTTTGTTCATCAGCAGTATCTCTTTGCGCTCACATCTTGCCAGCATTCTGTGCGGCATATCCAGCACCTTTCCGGTCTCCATGTCAAACAGTTCCTTAAAAAGTCTGATATGTGTCGCCGTTATATCCCTTGCAGATCCGCATACTTCCTGCATCACCATAAGCAGCAGTCTCTTCTGTATGTACGGATGCAGCTCTTTAAAACCTTTCTTATCGATATGCGCAATACCGTCTTCTATTCGGATATTCAGGACATATGCTTCCCTGATGGCATCTTCTATATAATCTTCCGCTTCCCTGAGCATCGCGGCGCTGCCTGCAATGTGTTCGGTGCTCCTTGAATTGATCTGTTCATTCGCTGCAGGTAGTATTATATGCCTTATCCTGTTTCTTGTATAGTCATTTGTCTCATTACTCTCATCTGTACGGAAATCCTGCCCCTTCGATGCCAGATACTCCTCTACTTCACTGCGCTTAACGCACAGAAGCGGTCTTATCACACGTCCCCTTACGGGAGGTATGCCGCATAAGCCCTTAGGACCGCTGCCTCTGAACATCTGGAACAGCACGGTCTCCGCATTGTCATCCATATTATGTGCCACTGCGATCCTGACTTTTTTTCCGCTCTTTTCAAGCTCTTCAGCCCTCTCTTCAAAAAAGGCATAGCGCAGCCTGCGTCCCGCTTCTTCTGTAGACAGACGCTCGCTTTCCGCATAGCCTTTAACGTCTGCCTGCATACACAAAAAAGGCACATCCAGCTTTTCACTCAGTGCCTTTACAAATCTTACGTCCTCGTCGGCAGCTTCTCTCAGTCCGTGATGAACATGCAGCACTTCCGTTTCATATCCGAGTTCCTTCAGTATCATGAGCATACATACCGAATCCGGTCCACCCGATACCGCTGCAAGCATATATTCAGAGCCGTCTGCCATCCGCTCCTCTTCTATGAATTTTCTTACTCTTTCCTTAATCATCCTCCGGCTGGAATACTATCTCCCCGTCATATACATAGCCTAACTTATCCTTGGCTACTTCCTCTGCATATTTTTTGGTGTGTGTGTAAGTTTCATATTCTTTAAGCTTTACCGTACGGTCATTTTCCTCTTCTATCATCTGCTCCATACGCGCTATCTCAGGCTCCAGTTCTGCCTTGGCTTTTTTCAGGGATATACTGTTATAGGCAAAGAGCGCAAGAAACACGCCCAGCGCCAGAAGCACCAGTATCATGCCCGGATGTTTGCTCTTCTTCGGTTTTCTGAATGCAGCCTTAGGTTCAGCCATTACAAAAACTCCCATTCAAAGTCGATGGTTAACATAATATTACCACCTAAAAAAACTCAAGTCAAGGCGTTAAGTATTTCATCAGCTTCTCCTTCAGCCATCTCACCGGGTTTCCAGAGCAGATGCTGGCCGTCGTTCTTATATCTCGGTATCAGATGCAGATGATAATGCATAACAGTCTGACCTGCGACTTCTCCGTTATTCTGTATCACATTCATACCGTCAGCATGAAGGGCATCAACAAGCTTCTTTCCCAGCTTCTTAGCTAAAGGAGTGAGTTTTGCAGCGGTATCCTCATCCAGATCAAAAAGACAGTCCGCATGCTCCTTCGGCAGTATCAGTGTATGTCCCTTTGTTGCGGGACCCAGATCAAGTATGGCCGTAAAGAACTCATCCTCATATACTTTATTTGTGGGTATATCACCGTTGGCCAGTTTGCAGAAAATGCAGTCATCCTTTTTCATTGCATATCTCCTCTATCATGTTTATTATTGTTTCCACCGAATTGTACTGATGTGAACCCGACATGGTCTCGATGTACCTGTCACGGTTGAAATACAGCTGCTGTACGCCTTCGACCAGTGAATCCTCATCTAAGCTCTCTTCCTTTATTACCATACTGTATCCCTGATCTTCAAAAGACTGGGCGTTCAGAAGCTGATCGCCCCTGCTTATCTCCAGAGGGAGCGGAACCAGTATGTTCGGTATCCTTAAGGCCAGCAGCTCGCATATGGCATTGGCGCCGGCTCTTGAAATTACCAGATCCGTTATGGCAAACAGATCCTTTAATTCCGTTCTCACATATTCAAACTGCCTGTATCCCGGCATGTTCAGAAGCAGATTATCCATCTTGTCATTGCCGCAGATATGTATCACCTGGAAATCATTTAACAGCCTCGGCAGTGCTTCCCTTACCACTCTGTTGATGGCGCTTGCGCCCTGGGAACCACCCATGACCATGATCACCGGCATGCCTTTGTTAAAGCCCGTAAGCGCATATGCTGCTTCCTTATCACCCTTCAGGAGTTCTTCCCTTATAGGCGAACCCGTGAGAACGGCTTTTTTCTCGGGAAGATATTTAAGGGTTTCCGGGAAGTTGCAGCATACCTTGGTTGCTACCGGTATACAGAGCTTGTTGGCAAGTCCCGGCGTTAAATCCGATTCGTGTATGATGCTGGGAATCTTTAACGATGCGCCGGCACGGATGACAGGAACTGAAACGAAGCCTCCTTTTGAAAAGATGATATCAGGCTTGATCTGCTTCAGATATTTCCTGGCTTCGCCGTATCCCTTTATTACACGGAAAGGATCCGTGAAATTCTTGGGATCGAAATATCTTCTGAATTTGCCCGTTGCCACGCCGTAATACGGAATATCAAATTCTTCTATAAGCTTTTTTTCTATGCCTTCGTAGGAACCGATATAGCTTATATCATAACCCCTTTCCTTAAGATGAGGTATCAGCGCCAGATTCGGCGTTACATGCCCTGCGGTTCCCCCGCCTGTCAATACTATCTTCTTCATCTTCTCTCTTCCTTGTTAAAAGTATTAAGTATTCTTCTGTTTATTTCTTTCCTGTATGCGTAATAGGCGATATCCGTGAGCACCCATGTTACTGCAAGCGCTATGATCACTATTCCCAGCTGTATCGGCGCTCCGGCATCCTTCATTATCTCCGGCATCAGTTCGGTAAGTCCCGCGATCCCCGCCATCACATAGAATATACAGCCGCAGACTATTGTCCAGCTCCACCAGACAAGGGCCTTTATCAGTATTGCTTTCTTTCTGTCCGGCTTTTTCCCTGCAGTATATTCGCATGCCACTGCGTACGGAACGAATAAGGAAAAAGTCAGCACATACATTTTTACCGGACTTATGAAAATCCCCAGTATCACCGTCGCTGCGAAACTGCACAGCGCAGCCGGCACACCGCTCACTGCCGTCACGGTACCTATAAGAAAAGCCGCAAGTACCAGTAAAAAGGCCGTATTAAATTCAAGTATGCTGCCCACAAATATGCATACCACCGCAAGCGCGGTAAGCATGCCGCTTAAGGCTATGGCACGTACACTTACATGCATCCGCAGAGATCGCCTCCCATGCATTCGCACATAGTATCCAGACACCACAGATCACAGCAGAAGTTCCCGGTACCGCAGGACTGTCCCCTGTAATTGGCGGGACGTCCGTAATATCCGGAATTCACATCATACTGATTGCGGTAATTGTTATATGCGCCCTGGTTCGAATACTGACCGGTATTGCCGGTATTGTATGAACCTGTATTTCCGTAGCTTCCGGTATTGCCGTAGTTAAACGGATTGTTCTGTCTCTCGTTCATTATCTCGTTGTAAGCCTGCTGTACTTCTTTGAACTTTTCTTCGGCAAGAGGCGCAAGAGGATTGTTCGTTCCCGCAAAGTTATCGGGATGATACTTCCTTAACAGTTCCCTGTATGCGTTCTTTATTTCCTCATCACTGGCATTTCTGCTCACTCCGAGTATTTCATATGCATCCTTCATGTTTTTTTCTTCCTTCTTTTTGTATGCGGTCATATCTGTTCCATATACCCGCATAGATTATATTTCCGAGTATGTCCCTATGCTCAGTGCACGGAAGCTTTTCATAATACCATGCGCACTTTGCAGCTTCGTCATACATCAGTTCATATGCCTTTTCTTCAAAATCTTTACTATTATACAACGACTTAAGAGGATTGTAACTTGATTTTTTTACGTCCTCTTCTATGTCATCATAAGCGTCCATTATATAGATAAAACAGCCCAGATGATAAGCCATCCCCATAAGCTCATGCAGAAAGGGTTCCGCTTTTCTTCTGTATGAAAACAGTGCCATCATCAGCTTGCCGAAAGAGGCTGCGGATTTTTTTATCTCCCTGCCATCGCTGTCTTTTTTTTCCGTTTCATCAAGTTCTTTCAGGGCACGGATGATCTTTTTATACTGGTAAGGATACTTCTTCTTAACCTTCAGAAAATCTTTTCTGTACAGCCGAAGCATTGCTCCTGCCTTTTTGTCTCCCTCATCTTTCATGTCATCGGCAAAGTGCGCATAGGTAAGCAGTATGTTCATGTCCGCCGCATATTCCGTGACCGCGCAGCTTATCTCCCTGTGTTTCCTGCCGGGATGCATGATGCATCTTCTTTTCTCTATCCTGTGATCACCCTCATACAGTGAATCCAAAAGCAACACAAGAAAAGTCATATCATAAGTAAGCGTGATCCGTCCTGTCGTCCCGAAGCGCTCATTTAACACTCTGCACAGACCGCAATAATACGACTTGTATTTGTCGTAATCCTTTATCTTACACTCGGCTTTTCTCAGCTGTACGTATCCGAACATTTCTCAACCGAAAACAAAGAGGGTATCCAGCATTCTTAAATTTTTGAAATCACCCTTCGTCTTTATGCTGCCCTCCATAAAACCTCCCTGGAAAGTCTTGCGTCCCTGTGTTATCTCATCGATCACGGATCTGTCCATGGTCAGCTCTACATCGGGATATACCAGCTCACCGTAGGACGCTTCCAGTTTGCTGCCTTCAACTCTTAATATAAGCGGCTTGGGAGTTTCGCTCAAGTTTATCTTATACTTAAGATCTACTCCTGCCTGAGCCTTGAATACTTTCTTAAATCTCACCGGCAGGTCTTCTCCGTTTTCATTTCCGCTGCCCAGTCTTCCCTTGAACAGATCTGCAAGTTCTTTTATATCGGCTTTCTGCTTCTCAACATATTTTTCATCGGAAGCATACTCGGAAAGCTGCTCTGTCTCCTGCTGTGTAAGTGTTGTGTTCCTGGTCTTGTTAGTTATCCTGCTTACCGCCATTGCGCTGACCGGCAGGGCTTTCGCTCTCTGGGAAACACTTCTGTAAATATTCTCGGCGCACTTCTCTATCAGCTTCAGGTATTCTTCATTCTGTTCAAGCGTGGATACTTCAGGTACATAACCGGACAAACCCTGGCAGGTAAGGCCGCCTAAAGACAGCCAGGCTGTCGTCAGTTCCAGCTCTCCTTCTTTCTCGCCGTAGGCCGTACTCATGACAACCGGAGCCATATAGGTCTTGCTGATCTTTTCCTTATCGCCGTAGAGCCAGCAGGCATCAAGAAAACTCATGATCATTCCGCCCACGCCATGCCATTCCACAGTCGATGCAAGTATTATCGCATCCGCATCTTTTATGGTAAGGGGCAGAGAAGAAATATTGTTCTTCTGCTCAAAGAGGTCATACTTTGTCACTTTGACATTCAGTTCCTCAAAGACCGTCATCATCCTGCGTACCGCAAAAAGAGTTGGGTCCCCTATCAGTCCGCGTCCGCCGTAATATATGTTTATCTTCATATCATCTGTCCTTTCTTTGTATCGCTCCCCTCAACCGTCACCTTCGGTGACATCTTCTCCCAAACGTGAAGAAGACTTTATGCGGTTTTGGCAGGTCTCCACATTATCACATATAAGCCGCAGAGTATCATCCCGCTGACAAAGCCGCCGAGATGATCCATCACATCTATCCTTCCTCCGGCTGCGCCGGTTGCAAACAACAGCAGCAGCACTATTATTATCCTTATGAATACTGTCTTTATCCTCCACAGGCCTGTCAGTATCATGACTGCCAGTATCGCTCCCATTATGCCGTATACTGCGCCGCTGGCTCCCAGCGAATAATAAGGCTGTCCTGCTTTTGTATGATACCAGACGGATAAGAATCCGCCGCCTATGCCCGATACGAAATACAGCAGTGTAAAATAAACCCTGTTTATCATTCCCTCGATCAGACTGCCTGCTGCATATAACATCAGCATGTTATTCATAAGGTGCAGTTCCGATTCATGCAGGAACATATAGGTGAAAAATCTGTACCACTGATCCGACTCCTGCAGTATGCCGTTAGTCAGTGAATAATCCTCGGAATTATACATCCCCAGATTTTTCATACCGAACATCAGCAGGTTTATCAGTATCATTCCCACCGTTATCCAGGGAACGTTCTTTTCTTTTTTTTGAACGTTTATCTCTCTTGATCCGTCAGCCTTTTCTTTGACCGGAGCCCTGTCATATTCCTCATTGCTCTCTTCCGTTCCCGGCAGCATTATGTTCACGCCGTTTTCCCTGACGAAATTATCCAGCCCTTTTCTTATTCCGTAAAAATCTTCTGCTGCCCCGGGAGGCACGAAGAGCCTGGTCCCCAAGGCTTCATCCTCTATCAGATACCATACATCCCTGACCCAGCGCCTGTGAGCTTCCGATGCTGCTTCTTCCTCATCTCCGGTATATTCATACAGCTCACCTCTCGGATCTGCCGAAGGCTTGATGAATGAGGGTCCCATCTGATCCACGATCATTATCTTCAGGAAATGAATATCTTTATCCCTGCCGTAGCTTAAGCGTTCCTTATGTACATCCAGAAAACCCTGCAGCTGCGCCTGGGTGCTGGTCTCTTTTCTTTCATCAAAAAAACAGATAACGTTTATAACGTAGTTTTCTTCCTGAACAAAAGAAAAATACCTCCTGTCCAGTGAGCATACATACAGGCCGTATCCTTCTTCCTTAAAAAATCCGTTAATACTGTTCATCAGCTGTTACATACTCCCGGTACTTCAAAATTATCTACATATTTCACAAACGCTTCCTCTTCTACAGGCTTTGAGAAATAATATCCCTGGAAGTAATCGCAGCCGAGTTTTAACAACTTCTTTATCTGTTCTTCAGTTTCAACGCCTTCCTGTACTACCTTAAGATGCAGTCTGTTAGCCATTTTATAGGTATTCTCAAGTGTGATATCCGCCTTCTCGTTGGTTTCGGCAGACCATAGTATGGATTTGTCTATCTTCATGATCATGAAGGGCATATCATAAAGATATGATATATTTGAATAACCCGTTCCGTAATCATCAAGAGAAAGGGATATTCCATGCAGTTCGAAATCGTAGATATTACTCGTAACTGCTGCATTGCTTATCATTGCCGCGCTTTCCGTTATCTCGAAATTGATGCTGTCCGGAGCGATGTCATTGTCACGCATGATCTGCATGAACTCTTCGGCCAGGCTCTTCTGCATACACTGTACAGCCGAAAGGTTCACCTCTATATACTCCACTCCCTTTTCGTTCAGCTTCTTTTCTTTATAGAAACGACATACCTCTTCGAATACAAACCTTCCGATCTGAAGTATATAGCCTTCTCTTTCCGCAAGAGCTATCATGGGTTCCGCAGGTATGGAACCGTATTCGGGATCAAAAAGTCTTATAAGCGCTTCCGCTGCTATTATCTTTTTCTTATGTGTTGAATATATAGGCTGGTAAAACACTTTAAAGTTTCCGTCTCTGAGTCCTCTTCGTATTGCTTCCAGCATCTGGGCATCTTTATCATCCTTTAAATACTTCTTCGCATTAAATACACTGTCAAACTCCTGATCGTCACGGCTGATATTGTTTACCAGCTGTCTCATAAGCTTAACGGAAGGAACTTCTTCCGGGGCCTGCGCTGTCACATAACTTGTTGAGAGCATGGTGACCAGCATACCGTTTCTCCATGGATGCCTGAATCTTTCCCTTATCTCTTCAAGCATTCCGAGGCGTATCTCTTCATCCATGATCTCGGTACGCAGCGCCATTATATCCGGAGCAGCCCTGAATACAACGCTGTCACTGCTTAAACTTCCGAGATATCCGCCTACCTGTCTTAAGAAAAAGTCCGTATTGTCCTGACCTAAGGATTCGGTCAGCACCTTGTAATCATGCAGCTTGACGAAGATATAGAAATAGGGGATATTCTCTTCATAGGCCTCGGCTGCCTGACTCATCATCACATGCTTGATCATGGAATCGGTACTGTCAAGTATCTCATTTGATCTGTGTACGGTGTAAAGCATATCCGTCATCAGCAGCGCCATAAGGAAAGGCATTATCCTCTTCGACTGATCCACCATCTGCAGGCTCTGTATCAAAAGGAGGATCACAAGAGTCACTATCATATGAATGGTCTTCTTCTTATCCTCTTCATTCTTCCCGTATCTTATCACCACGTATGCCGCAAAGATAATGGTATAAACGATCGCCGCGATAAAGCTGTATATCACTATGCTGCTTTCTCTGAAGGAAAAGGCATTCATATCCTTTCCGTAGGCAAAAACAGCGGCTATTATGATAACAGTATAGACCAGGCCCATAGGGGCATACACGGCCAGCCTGAACTTTGCCCTGCTGTACTTCTTTCCTGCAAGGGCTATAGCCAGATAATTACAGTATCCCGTCAGAAGATAGAACTGAAATATCAGATCGAATACATGGAATATATACTCCAGCAGTTTTTCTTCATTTATCGGATTAAGATAATAACAATAAACAACGATATCATTGATGCTAAGAAGCAATGATGCTATCAGCATCGCATGATACTGTCTGTACTCCGGAAGAGCCGTCTTTCTTTTTCTGAAGTAGTAAGCCAGCAATACTGCGAGTACGGCGAAGGCGGCATAGTCGAAGATCATATTATATCTCATATCCTATCCTCCCCCTCTCTTTCTTCGGCAGACAGTCTGGCAACCTTCAGGAACTCTTCACCGTCGAGCTGTTCAAAGAAATAATTACCTATGGCAAAATCACAGGCCATATCGGAAATCATATTAAACATCTTATCATCATTTATACCCGCAACCATGGTCATCATTGACAGATCCCTTGCCATTGCCAGAGTGCTGTCCATGGTAATGCGCGCTTTCTCATTTCCCATGGCGGCATGCATCACCGCCTGGTTCACCATCAGTATGGAGAAAGGCATCTCATATATCGATGCGATATTGGTAAAGCCGCTTCCGTAATCCTCGAGACAGAATCTGATGCCTGCTTCATTCATCTCGTTTATATTCTGCTTAAATATCGGCGTGGCTTTAGACACGGTCTGCTCCGTCACCTGCAGACAGAATAATCTCGGATCCACATCATATTTTTCTGCCAGCGCTTTCAGTTTTTCATACATACCCGGCTGCATGCAGATAGCGGGCATGATCTTTAACAAAAGGAAAGACAGTTTGAAATCCGACAGCTTATGCTCGGAAATAAAACTGCAGATATCTTCAAACATGAGCTCTCCGAGCTGCAGCGCATGTCCGCTCCTTTCAGCATAACTGAATATCTCATCATGATAGACGTAACCCAGCTCATCATCATAGAAACGCACAGCCACCTCTGCTCCGATGACTCGGGAAAGAGCCATGGAATACACTGGCGTATAACGTATCTCAAACTGTTTCTTGTCTATGACTCTCGCAAGCGCAGCAGATATACGCCTGTATCTGTCCAGCTCCTGCATATCGAAATCACTGACATTCATGCAGCGGTTTTCAAATGCGCTGTTCCTGAATCTCTCGATCAGGACCTGAAGCTGTTCATTATCCGTGATATCCCCCGGCATGCAGATCTTTAAAAGATGTCCCTGCATGTTTACTTTCTCACCCTCTATATCCCAGGTATCCTGTATATCATCTCCTATAGCGCTTATTAGTTCGGTGGTTTCCCTTGCTTTAGGTCTGATCACCTCCACTGCAAGAGTATTCTCGGCAACTCTGTATATTTCAGCCGTGGATGCGATCTCTTTTATATGACCTGCAACTGCTCTCATCAACGGTCTTCCGCCACTCTCGTGCTTAGCCTCATAATCCCTGTAGCTCCTGATATCCACGACTATCAGATCGAAACGTCTCCTGGATATGATGTTGTCTCTCATCTTCTCCGTAAAGGCGCTTCTTGAATAAGTTCCGATAGCTCCGTCTATCTGCTCCGTAGGATTCTGTATGAAGAGGAACAGCATCAGTTCACACAGTGCCATCGCAAATATCTCTACCTGCATTTCAGGGAAGATCAGCTGTACCACAACGCTGCCAAGACCTATTCCAAGCAGAGCAAGCACCACCGTTCTGTCTTTGTTTGAAAAACTCTTACGGTACCATATGATGGCAAAAAGGGTCATAAGGAAATAATAGACAAAGGTGAAATATGCTGCTATTATCCCGGGCTGTCTGCTGTAAACACTTCCGTTATATGAATATACCAGATGATGCAGCGGATTGGTGCCTATAAACAGCAGAGATATGCATATGGGTACGATTATAAAGGCTTTTAACGCAGGTGATACTTCCTTCCATGAACGGACATCACTGAAGATATACAGGAATACAAAGACTATCATCAGCACATGAGTGACGAAATAAATATATGACATCGAAGAGTAAAACATCTCAGGCGGATTATCGACATACTTCGTTACGGCCCATTTCATGTATGACGATAAGGCCGTCAGAGTATTATCGACGACCAGGCATACAAAAAATGCGCCTTGAGTATTCTTGACCTTATTGAGCCTGTAATAGTAGTACAGGATAAGTACCGATATTACTATGGCCGCAAAAGCAAAACTTGCTTCAACGTTCAATCGCTACTCTCCTTTCCTAATCCCAGTATATCTTATAATCAACATCCGTAAGCTTTCCTATCTGTCTTATATAATTTTCTATCAGCATCCTTGCCTGGCTTTCTGCCGAGATCAGCAGGGAAGAATTACTCCTGACATCCGCCTTCATGTTTTCAACGGCCACATTAACGGCGTCATTTTCCTTCTCCACCGTTATTGGATTGGTCTGTATCTTTTTATCCGGCTCTATCACATAGTTCCCGTTTAAAAGTGAATCAGACATCAGCCTGCAGTCTATGTTGGGTTCCGGCAGAACTATGTGTATCTCGTCACCGTTCTGCGTCATGTTTATCTTATCCAGAGGATAGCTTATGGTTACCTCTCCGTCGAATTCCTTCCAGAATTTTCGGTCTTTCTCGCCTAAATGACTTAAGCCCGTACCTGCTTCCTGCACACCGGTGGCCACATTATGATAAACGCATTTAAGCGTTGCCAGTTCCGCAATAGCCCTTATCCTGCTGATATCAGGATTTACCTGGGGCTTCGGTATAGGTGTCGGCGTAGGTATCGGTGTAGGTGTAGGAGTCGGCGTAGCGGTAGGCACCGGTGTAGGCGTAGCCTCCGGTTCTTCTTCTTTTTCGCTGCCGCATCCATGTAAGCAAAGAGACAGGAGCAGCAGTAACATTAAGAGATATTTTCTCATTGCTGTTCCTCCCCTGCATACTTTACTTCTATCGTGTAATCCCTCTCAGGATCCACCTGCTCTACCCAGGGCTTTACCAGTGCCATTTCCGCAGTCTTGGCAGACTCGATGGCTGCCTTCCTGATGGCGCTGTCATCACGCATCCTGTTCTTTAAGTCTTCTTCGGCTGCTGCATATGCCTGTGCAAAAAGCCCTTCCGTATTCATCTTATCGTCCATGAACAGATACTCAAGCTGGTTGTCTACACTTACTTCCAGCGGATTGAGTTCCGGCAGGATCACGGTTATCGTATTGCTTTCTTCATCAAGGCTTACTTCCACCTTGTCAAAATCAAAACCTGCTTTTACATGGCCTTTATATGCCACATAGTACTTTACCTCTCCCGAGGCGTCCTTTATTCCGACAAAGCCGTTATAAGGATAGCTGGCCGTATACAGCACCGCCGTCGATACCACCTCGCTCAATGTGCTCTCGGTGATAAAACGGAATTCTCCCTCTTCACCGACTATCACTTCTTCAACGAATTCCTCGGCAGCTTCTTCTACGGCATTCCCTACTTCTTCAAGTATCTCCTGGGGTTCCTTTATCGGCTTCTTGCTGCAGCTCCTGAAACAGCCCATTATGTATATGACTATGCCGGCAAGCAATAAACCGGGGATCACGAACTTAAGCAGGATGGCCTTTTTTAAAAGCTGCTTCTTTCTTTCCTTCTCATCCTCTTCCTGCTGAAGACGGCGCGCATTCTCGCGAAGCTTCTCAAGCTCCGCTTCTTCTTTTGCGATATACTCTTTTTCAAGTTCTTCTTTTGACTTCTTTGCCATACCGCAAATCCCCGTAATTTCCGCATAATACACTAATGTTAATTATACCACGTTTACAACCCTTAGTAAACATAATATTTCCGCAAAAAAAGGGCTGTGAAACAGCCCTCTTTCCCATGAATCCGCTCTTTTTTTACTTCTTCTTTGGTCCTGCTTCGCCTTTTCCGAATGCTTTGGTCTCGTCAAAGGTTCTGCTCCTCTTTATCTCCTCTTTCTTTGATTCCTTCTTCGGAGCGACTGCATCTTCGTCCTGTTTGAGCTTATCGAGGCTTACCTTGTTTTTGAAAGTCTTTGAGTTCACCTTTGAACCAAGAGTAGCAGACAGCTCATCCAGATACTGCATATTCTTGCCGCTTTTTTTGTAGCAGCTGCTAAGCGCTTCATCGGCAAACTTCATTATATCCCTGCTTCCTGTCTTTCCGTTTGCGGCGCCTTCGATCACTTTCTTCTGGAACTCTTTGTTAAAGTCATTATCCGTAAGTTTCTCGAATTTGAAGGTCCTGTATCTTAAGTTATTGCCCTTTTCGATCTCGCTCATCTTTGAGTTCATGAGCTTCTCTCCGGCTTCAGGTCCCTCCTTAACGGTCTTGAGCCTTGCCTGCTCCTTAACGGAGGCCATATACAGCTCTTTTTCCGCTGAAGCGATCAGCTTTTCCTTACCGTAATCATCATTCGGATCCAGCTTGTCACGGAATTTCTGTTCCTTATCCTCTGCTGCTTTCAGATGCGCATTTTCCTCAAGCTTATCCAGAGCCTGCTGTGTCTCGCTCTTTTTAACCGGTTCCATGGAGGTCAGGATATCCGCTGCCGTCTGTTTCAGGGCGCTTGTAGTAGCTAAGGTATTGGCACGGGTGATGCCGGCGGTCTCTTCATCGATTATCTCAAACTCTGCCTTCAGCTGATC
>JAEEIK010000047.1 GCA_016281335.1 Lachnospiraceae bacterium
ATGGAGCTTTCGGTGATCCGTCTGGTTGCTTCGATCCTCGGGATAGGTTTTGACGATCTGGTACAGCGCCACAGGAGGCAGCGTATCTTCAGACGGAATCTTATAACGCTGGCAGTCGTTCTGATCATAACGTTTATCGCCGCCCAGGCGCTTTACTTTACCCATCGTATAAGTGAACAGAATCGTATCATAAGTGAAAAATATGCTGATATCATGGCGTCCACATCCGAACGTCTGCTGGCGGACGGAAGACGTATGGATGCGATATATGCGGCAAGGAGCGTTTTGCCTGATAAAAAAGGGGAAGACGTAAATATTCATGCCTTCAGGGCGCTGGTGGATGCAGAGGGACTGTTCTCTTCACCGATGCAGTATTCCTGCAGTAATACGATCAGCATTCCCACCAGTATCTTTACCGCAGAAATATCCGAGGATGCGTCCCTTGTGGGGCTGCTCGGATATAATGCATACCGGTATATAGTCGATACGGATACGGGAGAGATGCTGTATTCATACGAGGATGAGATCAGTGCCGACGGTATCATGGCCTTTGACGGAAACAGCGGGATATATATGAGAAAGCCTGACGGTCCGCTGTATTACAGGGATCTGAAGACAGGTGAAGAAACAAAGATAATTGACGGAGAAGGAAGCGTATATTCGATCCCGGGAACTTCCGGTGCCATTGTTATGACCGAAGAAGGGGTGAACCGGTATAAAGAAGGTGAACTCGTGTATTCTGTCGATAACGGATCGCTGGGAAAGAAAAAGGACCGGAGTTTTTTCGGACAGAATCTGTATTTTTCACCTGATGGAAAACATGCCGCTATTCATTTTTTTACTCAGGAAATGAAAGATTATGTGATACAGTTTAATGTGGAAAGCGGAAAAGCTGAAGCTTATATGGAGGTTGAAGCAAGCATCGATGCGATGGCTGTTGATGGTGAAACGATAGTATATACGAATTCAGTTGAAGGAGGATCTGAGGTTGCCTGCTATGATGTGGCAAAAAAAGAGATAAGTCTGAAAAAGGAAATAGACGGAATAGGTTATGTGTATGCCTGCATCAACAATGGGAATGCATTAGTGGCACGGAATGACATAGCCGTTTTACTGAATGTGCGGAAAGGATCGATGATATCATTCGGCTTAAAGGGCGGCTGTCTGCATATAGTGCCTTATGAGGATCAGCTGATGCTGCTTGACTATAGCGGAGGCTATTATCTCTGTGATGACACTGATCGGGGATATTATGCTCTGGCTGAGGCAGGAGAGAGTCTTTTCAGTAATTTTGAGTACAAAAGCGGAAAGTTTTTTATGGCAGTAAACGGAGAAAGTTATATTACCGTATATGAAAAACTCGAAACGGAGTACTGCCGCAGTTACAATGAAGAAAGCAGTACATACATCCCGAACGGGTTTGCCGACTCAGAAGCGACAGAAGCTTTCGAAAAAAGAATATGTGAAAAATACGGGGATATGGAGCCTGCCTACATTTATTCTTCCGGGATATCCACGGATAAAAAATACGGATATATCCAGACATGGAACGGGCAGGTTAAGATCTATGATCTGGCGGATGCAGAGTTAAAGCAGACCTTATATGACTGCGAAAGTTACATTTACCGCATGTACTATGAAGAAGAGGCCGGACTGTATTATATAACATCATTTACGACCTTTGTGTGTGACAGTGAGATGAGGCATGTGATGACGCTTCATGATGCTACGGTAGTCGCAACCATAGACGGGACCGGCGAGCTGCTTATCGAGGATATTGACGGTAACCGCCTTATCCTGAAACGTATAAGCTATGAAGATGTCATTAAAGAGGCTGACCGCAGACTTGCGGATTATGTCCCGGAAGAAGCGGTCCGCGAAAAATACGGTTTTTAAAATGTTTTGTCAGATGTGATATAATATATGACGGCAGAGGAGAGACAGAGATAGATTTTCGAAAATTGATCGACAGCGTTATTCCCATAAGCTGTATCCTTTCAGTAGAAAAACTTCCTGATGGTTCCTGCGGAAAGATCCGCATAGTATGCGGCAATGGCTCTGCGAATGGGAATGTGATCCGCAGTCCTCGCTTGAAAGAAATATAAACACAAAAGATGATTTCCGCGGATGGGATGCGTGGAAGGAATATAGGCATTTCCTTAAGAGATGTACTGACACTCAGCGATATCGACAGGAAGGTATATGCATCGATCACCGGAGATCAGATGGCGATCACGAATATTCATATTAAAATGCCTTAAGGCAACTTATGTATAATAATGTGCAACTTACGCAGGAATGCATAGGCATTCCTTTTTTTATTTGCTATCGTAGGATCAACGAAACAGAGGAAAGGAGACCATATCATGATAATAGGGTGCACGGACCTGAGAAAGAGTTATGCAGATAATGAAGTGATTAAGGGTATAAGTTTTGAGATAGAGAAAGGACATATTTTCGGTCTGCTCGGACCGTCCGGGGCCGGAAAGACTACTTTGATAAAGATATTGACAGGACAGCTTGCTTATGAAAGCGGCAGTGTTACGGTGATGGGTAAAGAGCCGTTTCGTCTTTCGGGAAAGGAAAAGAAAAACTTCGGTATCATGATGGACAGTTTCGGATTGTATGAAAGATTTACCTGCGGTGAAAACCTCTTGGTATTTGCGGATATATACTCAGTAGCTCATAAAAGGATTAAAGAAGTCTTAAGAGAAGTGGGACTTGAGGATGCATATAACAGGCCGGCAGCGGATCTGTCAAAAGGAATGAGAGCAAGACTGCAGCTGGCAAGGGCATTCATGCATTCACCGAAGATCATATTTCTGGACGAACCTACGAGCGGACTGGATCCGCAGAGCATGAAAGCGATACACAGGATGATACTTGATAAGAAAGAAGAGGGCTGCACGGTCTTTCTTACCACACATAACATGGAAGAGGCAGGCAGACTCTGTGATAAGATCATCCTTCTCAATGACGGAAAGGTAGTGGAAGAAGGAAAGCCTGAAGAGATCTGCAGAAGATATGATCATCACAAGAGGATAAAGATGCATCTTGCAGATGGGGAGGATATGGAATTTGAACGTGATGAGAAATATGCGGAGAGGATATTTGAATTACTGAAGCTCGGGATGGTAGAGACCATTCATTCAACCGAGCCCACACTGGAGTCGGTATTTCTGGAACTGACGGGAAGAGAACTGGAGGAGGAGAGATAAATGCGGAATATAATCGTTATAATCAAAAAGCAGTTACGCGACACAGTGAAGAACAAGACCATACTGATACAGTTCATACTTTTTCCGATAATGACCCTGATAATGGAAAACATTGTAAAGATCGATGACATGCCGGACGGCTTTTTTGTAAAGATGTTTGCGGTGATGTATATAGGTATGGCGCCTCTTACAGCAGCTGCAGCAGTCATATCGGAAGAAAAGGAAAAGAATACGCTTCGTGTGCTGATGATGGCAGATATGAAACCGTGGCAGTATCTTATCGGAGTCGGGGTATATATATGGACCATATGTATGCTGGGAGCTGCGCTTATGTCCTCATGTATCAAGGCTTCAGACCGCCCGTTTTTTATGGCTGTAATGGGGATGGGATTTATTATTTCGACAGCGGCAGGCTCATGCATAGGGATACTTTCAAAAAACCAGATGATGGCCACATCTCTGAATCTCCCGTGCATGATGGTATTAAGCTTTGCTCCGATGCTTTCCATGTTCAATGAAAGCATAAAAAAGTTTTCGGCTGTTTTTTATACACAGCAGCTGAAGCTGGTTTTTGACGGTATGAGCTTTAAGAGTTTTTCCGGAAGCGGTATCACCGTATTATTCGCGAATGCGGCTATATGTGCTATAATATTTGTTGTGGCATACCGTAAACGGGGATTGGAATAAATGAAGATAGAGATCGACATAAATGAAATATATCCGGATATAGGAGTGAAGATCACGGCTCCGACCCTTACTCCGGAAATAGAAAGGATCATCGCACTCATGCGCATGATGGATATGCAGATACCTGTTAAGCATGATGATGAGACGATCCTTTTGGATGCGGATAAGATACTGTATATAGAAGCCGTAGACAGAAATACCTTTGTATATACAAAAGACGAGACCTATGGATCGGATCTTAAGCTGTACGAATTTGAAGAGCAGTTTTCGGAACGGAATTTCATACGCATAAGTAAGCAGAGCATTGTCAATCTCAGGAAGGTGAAGAGCCTGAAGACCGAAATAAACAGAAAGATACGACTGACCCTGGTAAACGGGGAACAGATGATAGTTTCAAGAATGTATGCTGATGAACTCAGAAAGAGATTGGGTATAAAGTGATGGAAGAAAAGAAAACGGTTTTAAATTATCTGGCAGAATTGTTTGCTTCATTCGGGATCATAGTAGTTATACATATGATCATTGCC
>JAEEIK010000048.1 GCA_016281335.1 Lachnospiraceae bacterium
AGACCTTTGTTTATACCGCTTGCCTCAACATAGATACGTCCGGCACTGTCAGCCACGAGCTTGTCGGGGCGGAAACCCATCTCCTTGTCAATAGCCTGATCGGAAGGTCTGGTGAAGGACATGATATAATTCAGATCCTTATCGGTCCTGATCACACGGTTGTTCTCCCTGTCAGCTATAAAGAAATCACCGTTTTCGCTTATGGCAATATCGGCAGGTGCGTTGAAAGTTTCGGGTTCTGCTCCGCTTATCTTGGTGATCTCTCTTACATAGGTGAGAGCATCGGAACCGGAACGCTCAAACTCGATGATACGGTTATTACCGGTATCACAGAGAAATACATGATTCTCATGCACATAGAGAGACTCGGGAGCCTTCAGGTTCTTATCAAGTCCCAGTGCTCCGAAATCAAATACCTGAGCTACCGTATATGTATCGGGACTGTCCTGGACATCTCCCCAGTAGTCATAGGTATATGTGTAATTGTCCTCTCCCGCTTTTACGGTGGCGAAGCTCGAAAATCCGACTCCTATCATCACCGCTGTAGCTGTCACGATCCTTGCGATCTTTGCGAACTTGTTTTTCATACTGTCCCTCCGGTCATTACTCCTTGATACCTGAACTTGCCATGGTCTCCAGTATCTGGCTCTCTGAAAATACGAAGATAAGGATAGGCACTATCATTACAACGACCAGCACCGCTGCACCCTGTCCGGTCCTCGCGATACCACCGGCCTGTATCTGCTGAAGAGCAAATACCATAGGCTTCTTCTCTTCGGAATAGATATACATTGAAAATCTGTTGTTCCACAGTGCCTGTACCTGGAAGATGATCAGCGTCATCCACGCGGGCTTAACGTTAGGCATCACTATGGTAGAGAAAACCGTCCACTCATTGGCGCCGTCTATCTTGGCTGCCTCTATCAGGGCTGTAGGCAGACCTTCCATGAACTGTTTCATAAGGAAAAGTCCTATGGGAGCTGCAAGCGAAGGAACGATAACTGCCCAGTATGTATCAACCCAGCCCAGCTTACTGATCAGGATATAGTTGGGGATCATCGTAACCCAGCCGTTGAACATCATGGCGGTCGTTACTATACGGAAAAAGCCCTGTCCTCCGGGGAAGTCGTACTTAGCCAGCACGAAAGCAGCCATGGAAGCTATGAACAGGTGGCCTGCAGTACCAACGAAGGTGATGAACACCGTGTTGAACAGATACCTTGAGAAAGTTACCCAGCCTTTACCCATGGTAACGAAGAGGTCACCGAAGTTATTCAATGTAGGTCTTCTCGCAAATACCCTGGGCGGGAACATGAAGAGTTCATCCAGAGGCTTGAGTGCTGCTTCAACCGCATAAACCAGAGGGAATACCATTATGATGGCAACCAGACACAGGAAGATATAAAGCGCTATATCACCCGATATTGATCTGTTTGCCTTTCTCCTCTTTATCAGCGGCTTCTTGTAAGGCTTTTCCTCGATTACTTGCATTTTCTTGTTTTTCTTCATAATATCTATCCTTACTCCTAAAGTGATTCAGGTATCGTATTCCGGTATTTCATCAGGTACCCACTCTTCTGAGAAGCGCCTGTATAGCCTTGTTGCACAGGATCATCATCAGGAAAAGTATAGCTGCTATACCGCAGGCATAACCCATTTCAAATCTCTGCTGACCGTAGTCTATCAGATGGGCTACTATGGTACGTGCGGCATAGTCGGTACTCGGGAAACCGCAGAGCTGCATCGTGACATCCGCAACACCGAAGGAGGTGGTGATGGTCATAACGGCACCGAACATAAGCATGGGCTTCATACTCGGAAGTGTTATGTACCAGAGCTCCTGCCAGCGGTTGCGCACACCGTCGATCGCGCCTGCTTCAAACAGGGAGGTATCAACACCCTGCAGACCTGCAACGAATGAAAGGAAACCGGTTCCGAGACTCATCCACAGAATGACGACCATACATATGGGAAGCATATACCTGGGATCCGTGAACCAGTATATCGGGTTGTCGGTGATACCGAGGTTCATAAGGAAGGCGTTTGCGTATCCGTATGCATCACCGCGGAAGAACACCGAGAAGATAACGAAACAGTTACCTGCGATGGAAGGCGCATAGAAGATGACCACCGCTACGCTTCGTACCATACGGGGAAGTTCGTTGATCATCCATGCGAATATGAATGACATTATATATCCGAGAGGTCCCGTGATCAGCGCTATGATGAAGGTATTCTTGACACCTATCAGGAAGATATCATCTTCAAGCAAAAGACTGATATAGTTGTTCAGTCCTATAAAACGGGGCGGCTGCAATATGTTGTAATACGTAAAGCTGTAGAATATGGACGCCACCACCGGATAAAGGAAGAACATCGCAAACAGTATCGCATAGGGAGCAAGGAAGAGATAACAGTTCTTGTTCATCTTCATCTTTCTCCATGCAACCTGTGCTTTGTGCTTACGGAGTATGAAATACTTCTGTAAGTAAGTTTCGTTTCCCTTGATCTCGGGCAACTTAGGGAGTGTTACTTCTTTTTCTTTCGCCATTTTTATACCTCTTTATTCTCCGTATACGGGCATACCGAACTCTCGCCTCTTCTTCGTGATCTCTTCATCGATCTTGATCGAGTAGTCGATGATGGTCTCACGTGTATCGTCTTTATCATTGATACATCTGCGCACTGCGTTTGCTATATGACGGCCTGTAAAGTATCCGCCGGGAACTTCCCTTATACCTACGGTCTGATCCCACTGTGCACCGAGCACTTCGATATCCTCTACGCTCCAGGAAAGTCTTGAGAATGCATCCCTGTTAGCTGTATTGTATCTTGCCGAAGCACCGAGAAGTGCTTCTATCTCACGTCCGAATCTTACCTGTGTATCCGCATTTGCCCACCACTTCATGAACTTCCAGGAGTTCTGCTTCTTCTGCTCATCGTCTGTCTTAATCATCATCGTAGCATTACCTGTGATGAAGCAGCTGCGGTCTATGGTTCCGTCCTCCTTCTCGGTACCGGGTATCAGTGTGAAATCCCAGAGACCTCTGATCTCGGGTGCTGATACCATCAGGGTGTTGTACATCGAGTACGCCATAACGCCTATAGGCATCTCACCCGAACGGAAACGGCTGACAAAGTCGAAGTAAACGGGTATGCCGTAATCATTGAAGAATCTTACGGTATCATCAAAAGCTGCGATACCAGCCTCGGTATCAACCGCCGTCTTCGTGCCCTCTTTATTGTACATGTCTCCGCCGTACTGGAACAGCAGGGTGAAGTACAGTGAGAGGTCAGGCATATTGGATGCCACGGTAGTGGTAGCACCTGCACTCGAGGAAGAACCTGCTGCCGAAGGCAGACCTATTGTTAAGTTGTTACCCTGGATGGTAGGAAGCATCTCGATGACTTCCTTCCAGGTATTTGGGATCTCAAGCTCCAGTTCTTCAAGTATGTCCTTACGATAGAACATAACGTTGAAAGTCTGCTGCTCGGGAACCGCATAAATATGTCCGTCCAGTCCGTACTGCTCATAGGAGCTCGGTGAGTAGTGACTGAGCACTTCCTTGTAATCCGGGAACTGCGTGATATCCTCAGCCGCACCACGAAGAGCATAGTTTACAGGCTGGTCAGCACCTACGGAAAGCACCACGTCAGGTCCGCGTCCTGCAAGCACTGCATTGAGCAGAGCGTCGGCACCGACTATCTTAACGTTGACCTTGACTCCTGTATCGGGAGTGAAACCGTCATCTATCATGGACTTTAAGATGGTACCCTGATCACGTCCGGTCAGCACCCATACGGTTATGGCATCCTTTGCATCACTTCCGGTGTAGACATCACCGACTGCGTTGTAATCAACAAAGAAGGAAGCCACGAAAGATCTGATCTCATGCCATGCGGACTTGAAGAAGTTCGTTTTATCCTTTGCAGGCTCAACAGAAGTACCGGTAACCTGCAGATAGTCTATATCCAGCTTGGTCTCGCTTAAGTTAAGTGCAGCGGTACCGAGAGCCGTGATATTATCCTTGAATGCTATAAACTCAAGAGTGATCTTCTGGGGTTTCTTAACGAAACGCTCAAGCTGCTGAGCCATGGTCTGCGCGGTAGCAACATTGTCTGCCTTCTGTCCGCAGTATGCGACCATATCATCGACCAGCTTGTAAAGCCTCTTGGATTCTATATCCATAGCCTCGACGATCTCGGGGTAAGTGGAATCGATCTTGTAATCACGGAACTGATCGGGTGTAGCTCCGGTATATACGAGCAGTTTTCTGTATACCTGGTTGAGTCTGAAAGTGGATCCTTCAAGATCCGAAAGGAGCTCGCCCAGCTTGCCGAGTGTGGCATCGAGACGGATAGTATGCTTACCCTTTGCAAGCCAGAACTTGAAATCGTTTCCGTTCTCGTCGGCAAGTCTCTTGCAATCCCAGTCATTGTCATATGTAAAGGATACTTCCTTCACTTCTTCAAAAGGGATCTCTCCGTCTATATACACACTTCTGTTGGCAACACTGCCTCGTGCATAATTCTGACGTCCCTTAACCATTATGTTGTAATAGCCGTCGGCAGGAACTTCAAAATCCCATTCAACCCACATGCCGTTGCTTCTCCATGCCTCGCCGCCCACGTAATTGAGCACTGTGGTGGTAACACTTGAAGGGCTGGTGGTAGGTGATGAACGGTCATACTTTGCATAAAGTGAAGATTCGCTTCTCCTTACGGACTGCTCGCCTTCAATGATAACGGAAGCCTTCTGTGCTTCTGCGGAATCGGTCTTGCCTGCTGTAGCGGAAGCATATTCGGCATATGTAGGAAGCTCCTTTACTCCCTTTATCTCAAGCTTCTTTATAGCCATGGGCTCGTTGACAGCTTCGAGTGTCAGGGTATTGGCGCCTTTTTCAAAATAGAAAAGATAAGGATCATCAACATATCCCATATCATCGGCAAAATATGAACTCTGCCAGTCGTATTCCTCAACCTGAGTAGGCCTGATCTCATTTCTCTGGTTATCAACCTTTACGGGGCCGCCGTCTTTCCATATCCTGGTAAACTCGATGCTGACTGCATCATCGAAAGGAGACTCGCCGTTGATCTTAACGGATCTCTCTACCGCAACGCCTCTGGACTCTGCAGCAAGATATTCAAGATAAAGATTGTAAAAGCCTGCTTCGGGAACATCCACATTCCAGGTGATCTTTGAATTG
>JAEEIK010000049.1 GCA_016281335.1 Lachnospiraceae bacterium
CGTCCTTTCCGATTGCCGACACGTACCACAGCACTTTTTCTCTCCCCACGTGTCCAACTCCTTCTCGTCTCTTTTCGCCGACACGTCCACAGCAACTTTTCTCTACCCTACGTGTCAACTCCTCCGATCACCGACACGTACCACAGCACTTTTTCTCTCCCCACGTGTCCAACTCCTTCTCGTCTCTTTTCGCCGACACGTACACAGTAACTTTTCTCTACCCTACGTGTCGACTTTTCTTTCTTCCCTCCTGCGTGTATACCCCGCTTTTTACACACACGCAGATCAGAGGTTATCGTTCATCCGCGTGTCTCCCGCCTTCTAAAAGTATGACCGCTGACTAAAGCGCAGCACTTAATGAGGGCGAGCATCAGACCTGCCCCAAAGCCCCGGTCTATACAGTGGAAATAAACTACGGCCAACAATGGGCGACGGGCAGGTCGTTTTGATGCGAAGTCCGAATTGTAGTGCGGAGCGACCAGTGAAGCGGTCTGCTTTTAGAAGGTGGGAGACACGTGGCCGGAAAGTGAAAAGCAGGCCAACGAAGCGGTCTGCTTTTAAAAGGCGGGAGACACGTGGCCGGAAAGTGAAAAGCAGATCAGCGAAGCGGTCTGCTTTTAAAAGGCGGAGAACACGCGAAAGAAAAGTGAAAAGCAGACCAGCGCAGCGGGCAAAAAAAGAGGGGATCTCAGATCCCCTCGTCAGCTCCTTCGGTCGGTGTCATCAGTGCGCCCTGCGATTTCTTCTTGAGGTAGGCATTGATGAATCTGTCTATATCGCCGTTAAGCACGGCATCGGCATTGGCGTTTTCTTCGCCGGTGCGCAGATCCTTGATCAGCTGGTAAGGCTGCAGGAAGTAGGATCTGATCTGGCTGCCCCAGGCGATGGCTTTTAAGTCACCCTGTATGCCTTTCATCTTGGCTTCTTCCTCTGCTTCCTTTAAAGCAAGCAGTTTACCGCGAAGCATCTGCATAGCCTTGTCCTTGTTCTGGAACTGGCTTCTTTCATTCTGACACTGGACTACTATTCCTGTAGGCAGGTGGGTGATCCTTATTGCCGATGAAGTCTTGTTTATGTGCTGACCGCCGGCGCCGCTGGAACGGTAGGTGTCTATCCTTAAGTCATCATCCTTTATCTCTATGCCCGCATCGCCTTCAAGCTCGGGTACCACGTCCAGAGAGACAAAAGAAGTCTGTCTCTTGCCCTGGGCATTAAAAGGAGAGATGCGCACGAGTCTGTGCACGCCCTGCTCGGATTTGAGATAGCCGTAGGCGTTCTCGCCGTTTACCTGGAAGTCCACGGACTTGATGCCGGCTTCGTCACCGTCCTGCTGGTCCAGCACTTCGATGGAAAAGCCCTTGCGTTCAGCCCAGCGGCTGTACATACGGAAAAGCATTCCTGCCCAGTCACAGCTCTCGGTACCGCCGGCGCCTGCGTTGATCCTGAGTATCGCATTGTTGGCATCATACTCACCGGTAAGGAGAGTGGTCAGTCTCATCTGCTCAAGCTTTCCCTTGAAATCCTCCAGTTCACTCTTTACTTCATCGATAACCGAAGGATCGTTTTCTTCATTGCCAAGCTCTATCAGCGTCATCATATCCTCGTAGGACTGTTCCAGCTTCGTGATACCCTCAACGGTATCCTTCATGTTCTTGGCATCACGAGTAAGCTTATTTGCTCTTTCCGGATTATTCCAAAAATCGGGGCCGGACATTTCCATGTCCAGCTCCTCTATTCTCTTCTTCTTATTCTCGATATCAAGAGAGTCCTTAACTTCCTTAAGTGTGTCCTTATATCCGCTAAGTTCAAGTTTTAATTGATCAAGTTCTACCATAAATCTTATCCTTTATTGCACTCTTCCGTGACAGTTCTTGAATTTCTTGCCGCTTCCGCAGGGGCAGGGATCGTTGGGATAAACTTTCTTCTCTTCCCTCATCTTGGGCTTTCTCACGGAACTGTCATCCTTATTGGTTCCGGTCACCTTGGCAACCTGCTCACGCTCTACCTTCTGCTCTACCTTGACGCTGAAGAGCAGACGCACGGTGTCTTCCTTGATCGCTGCTTCCATAGCCTGGAACATGTCGAAGGCGCTTATCTTGAATTCGGAAAGCGGGTCTTTCTGTCCCATACCTGCCAGGCCCGATGCTTTCTCCAGCTGATCCATGTCATCTATATGAGTCATCCACTTGCGGTCAATGACACGAAGAAGTATGACACGCTCTACCTCTCTTACCTGGTCGGGATCGGGGAACTCAGCTTCCTTAGCCTCGTAAAGTTTTACAGCCTCTTCCTTCAGCTGCTGCATAAGGGCATTCTTGCGCTTTGCAGCTCTTTCGGGAGTGATGGGTTTTAAGGGAACGATAGGAAGCAGCAGGTTGTTAAGTTCGGTATAATCCCAGCTGTCCGAAGCAGAATCTTCACCGATGACCGTATCCACTGCGCCTTCCACTATATCCGTGATCATCTTGTAGACCACGTCCCTCATGCTCTCGCCGTCAAGCACGCGCCTTCTCTCACCGTAGATGACCTCTCTCTGTTCATTCATTACCTGGTCATACTGCAGCACGTTCTTTCTGGCTGAGAAGTTATTATTCTCTATACGCTTCTGCGCTCTCTCTATGGAACTGGAGAGTGACTTATGCTCTATCCTCTGGTTCTCGGGAATTCCGAGAGCGTTAAATATCGAGATCAGTCGCTCGGAACCGAAGAGTCTCATCAGATCGTCTTCGAGTGAGATATAGAATACGGATTCACCCGGATCGCCCTGACGTCCTGCACGGCCTCGCAGCTGATTGTCAATACGTCTTGATTCATGTCTTTCGGTACCGATGATAAGTAAGCCGCCAAGCTCCCTGGAAGTTTCATCCAGCTTGATATCGGTACCACGGCCTGCCATGTTGGTAGCAATGGTAACCGCACCGTGTATACCTGCATCTGCGACTATCTCGGCTTCCTGCTCATGGAACTTCGCATTCAGCACGTTATGCTTGATGCCCTCTTTCTTGAGCAGCGCGCTCAGTTCTTCCGATGCATCGATGTTTATGGTACCTACCAGAACAGGCTGTCCTTTTTCGTGAGCTTCCTTGATGCGCTCCACTATCTCATGCAGCTTCTCTTTTCTGGTCTTGTATACGCAGTCATCCCTGTCTATTCTGGCTATGGGCTTGTTGGTAGGGATAGTGATAACGTCCATGCCGTAGATATCGCGGAACTCCTGCTCCTCGGTAAGAGCGGTACCGGTCATGCCAGCCTTCTTCTCAAACTTGTTAAAGAAATTCTGGAAAGTGATGGTAGCAAGAGTCATGGATTCTCTCTTGATCTTCACATGCTCTTTCGCTTCTATGGCCTGATGGAGACCGTCATTGAAACGGCGTCCGGGCATCAGACGTCCGGTAAAGGAATCGACGATTATTACCTTGTCATCCTGTACCACATAGTCCTGATCCTTTGTCATCAGGTAATGCGCACGCAGCGCCAGTATCACATTATGCTGTATCTCGCTGTTCTCGGGATCGGCCAGGTTCTCGATATGGAAGAAGCGCTCCACCTTGGTAACACCGCGACCGGTAAGCGTAACGTTCCTGTCCTTTTCATTCAGAACGAAGTCTCCGTCATCCTCTTCCTCAGCCTGCTGTCCCAGCATCGAATCCATTACCGCATCCAGCTTGTAGATCATCTCCTGATCCGAAGCTCTCTTCATCTGTCTTGCAAGCACATCGCAGACTTCATAAAGCTTGGTAGCCTTGCCGCTCTGACCGGAAATGATAAGAGGAGTTCTGGCTTCATCTATGAGCACCGAGTCGACCTCGTCGATGATGGCATAATGCAGACCTCTCTGCACCAGCTGCTCCTTATAGATGACCATGTTATCCCTCAGGTAATCGAAGCCCAGTTCATTGTTGGTCACATAGGTGATATCGCAGTTGTAAGCATCCCTGCGCTCATCGGACTTCATATCGTTAAGTATGCAGCCTACTTTCAGCCCGAGGAATTCATGTATCTGTCCCATCCACTCGGCATCACGCTTAGCCAGGTAATCGTTGACAGTGACAACGCACACGCCCTTTCCTTCCAATGCATTTAAGTATGCGGGAAGGGTGGATACAAGTGTTTTACCTTCACCGGTACGCATCTCGGCTATACGCCCCTGATGCAGTACCACACCGCCTATCAGCTGTACCCTGAAGTGCTCCATGTTGAGCACTCGCCTTGCTGCTTCTCTTACAGTTGCATAAGCTTCAGGCAAAAGGGAGTCCAGACTCTCGCCTCCCTGAAATCTCTTTTTGTACTCAGCAGTCTTGGCCTTCAGTTCTTCATCGGAAAGCTCCATCATGCTGGGCCTTAATGCTTCTATCTTATCAATGATCGGGTTTAAACGCTTAAGCTCCCTCTCACTGTGTGTTCCAAACAGCTTATCAATAATTGCTGCCATCAATTCTTCCTCTCTTTACCTTTTGATACTGCAGTTCAGTTACCGCAGATCAATACTCCATAGCCTGCTCTTCGCCGTTGAGCACTCTTAAGCCGCCCTGGGCAAGAGCCAGAAGCTCGTCCTCACCGGGATATACGGTAACGGGGGCGATCCACTCCACCTTCTTTGTGATCTCGGGAGCAACATACTTGGAATATGCGATACCGCCGGTCAGGATTATCTGATCGACTTTGCCTTCCAGTACGCAGGCCTGTGAGCCTATGTTCTTGCATATCTGATAAATGAATGCATCATAAACATTCTTTGCCTCAGCATCGCCGGCTTCGATCTTCTCTTCAACGACTCTTGCATCATTGGTGCCGAGATAGGAGTTGAAACCGCCGTTACCTACCAGCATCTTATAGATGGTCTTCTCATCATACTTACCGGAGAAGCAGAGTTTAACCAGCGCTCCGGGAGGTACTGCGCCTGCTCTCTCGGGTGAGAAAGCTCCGTCACCGTCAAGCGCATTGAACACGTCGATGATCTTGCCGTTCTTGTGTGCGCCGACGGATACGCCACCGCCCATATGTACAACTATGAGATTAAGATCCTCATACTTTTTGCCCTGCTCTTTTGCATAGCGCTTTGCAACTGCCTTCTGGTTAAGCGCATGGAACACGCTGGTACGGGGCAGTTCGGGTACACCCGAATATCTTGCAAGAGGCTGCAGTTCGTCAACCACAACGGGATCAACGATATATGAAGGTATGCCTGCTTCGTCTGCTATCTCTCTTGCGAGGATACCGCCTAAGTTGGAAGCGTGCTGTCCCTGCTTTCCTATCTTCAGATCCTCAAGCAGCGCATCCGTTACAGGATAAGTACCGCCGGGTATGGGCTTTAACATACCGCCGCGGCCTACCACTGCTGCCAGGTCTGTCACTTTTATATTGTTGGAATCCAGCAGATCCATTATTATCTTCTTTCTGAAATCCTTCTGGTCAACGATCGAAGCATACTGCGCGATCTCCTCGGTCGAATGTCTCAGAGTCTCCTCCAGGATCAGCTTCTCATCCTCGAAAACACCTATCTTTGTGGATGTTGATCCGGGATTGATGATAAGTAATTTAGCCATTTTTATTCCCTCCATTTGAGATGATGCAGCTCACCGCTGCGTTCCATTTCTTCAAATCCGTTCTGCCTCAGGGCCTCAAATAAAACTATCGCCACCGAATTGGCAAGATTGAGTGAGCGTATGGTCGGCAGCATCGGAATGCGTATGCAGGCTTCTTCATTGTCCACGAGTATCTCCTCGGGTATGCCCGCGCTCTCCCTGCCGAACATTATGTGGTCATCAGGCCCGAAGCTTACTTCCGTATAGCACTTCTTCGCCTTGGTGGTCGCGTACCAGATCTTTGCTCCCTGGTTCGCTGCAAGATATTCTTCATAATTGATATATCTCTTATAATCCAGCTTGTCCCAGTAATCCATGCCGGCCCGTTCCAGAGCCTTCTCCGTAAGCTTAAAGCCCAGCGGTTCTATAAGATGCAGCCTTGTTCCCGTAGCAACGCAGGTACGTCCTATGTTACCTGTATTGGACGGTATCTCGGGCTGATGCAGCACTATGTTCATCAGCTGTTCTTCAGATACTCTGCAACTATAGCTCCGAGAGCAAGTGAATTAACCTTTACTTCCTTGGAATCCGAACGGCTGGTAAGGATAACGGGTGCCTTGGTACCTGTCATGATATTGCCGTTCTTGCAGGGGCAGAGATGTGTAAGTGTCTTATACACAAGATTGCCCGCATGTATATCTGGGAAAAGGATCACATCGGCATCACCGACTATCTTTCTTCCTTCAGCTCCCTTATGCTTTGCTGCTTCCCTGTCGATAGCCAGGTCAAGTGAAAGAGGTCCGTCTACTACGCAGCCGGTGATCTTTCCTTCAGCGCACATCTTGGTCAGCTCATCTGCATCAACGGTTGCCGGCATCTTAGGATTTACCACCTCAACTGCAGCTACCGGAGCCACCTTGGGATTGTCAAGGCCGCAGGCATGAGCTATCTCAACGGTATTGTTGATGATCGCTACCTTATCTTCAAGTGTGGGATAAGGAATGAATGCAACGTCTGTAAGGAAGAGCATTCCCTCATGTCCCTCTATCTCAAATACGCAGACATGGGAAAGAGTCTTGTCTGTTCTTAAGCCTACTTCCTTATCGAGCACGCTTTTTAAGAAGTCCTTGGTATTGATGATACCCTTCATATACATATCTGCGGTTCCGTTGTGAACCAGCTCCACTGCCTTCTTGGAAGCAGCGATCATGTCCGGCTCATCGATTATCTCAAACTGGGAAAGATCAACGCCGATCTCCTTTGCGATCTCTTCCATCTTAGCCTTGTCACCTACAAGTATGGCATCTGCTATGCCCTGCTTCTTAGCTTCATCAACGGCTTCCAGCACCTCGGAATCCTGTGCGCAGCACACCGAAACCTTCTTAAGTTCTACACTTTTTACCCTGCTCATCAGGTCGTCAAAACTCTTGCTCATTTCATTTTCTCCTTAACATCTTCTGTATGGCTTTTTCTTCTGTCCCATTTAGGACACGCTTTTTCTATTTTATTACAATATGGCTTAAAAATCAAGTTATGGCGTCAGCCTGTCTTCGATGCTCTTCATCGTCAGCCTGCTTAAGCCTGCCGGATTCTCCTTAAGCTTCTTAAGCATGGTCATCAGGTCCTTTAATATCACCGGATGTATCTCCTCTCCGGTAGAGACGCCGCCTCCCATGCTGTGCTCCAGGAACACCTCAGGGGTCCAGCCTATCTTCACGCCTCTTTGCAGCAGGCTTATTATAAAGGGAAAATCATCCAGCAGCCTGTAATCCTCGTCCAGATAGCCGTATTTTTCGAAAAGTTCCTTCGTATAGGCCGTGCAGCAGGAGCTTATCAGGTTCCTGTTTCTGATCATCCAGTTCATAAGCAGCTTCGGGCAACACTTCAGGGCCGCTCCCACGAGAGCGCCGGGCCTTGTCTTTTTCTTACCTCCGCTTATATCGCTGCGCTGTCCGGTGATCACAAGCTCTCCGCCTTCTTCAAAGCGCTTCACTATGTTTGCTATGGTATCCGCATGAGGAAAGGCGTCCCCGGGGCTGCAGAAGATGATGCAGCCGTTATCGATCTCTTTAAAGAGTCTGTTCATATGGGCTAC
>JAEEIK010000006.1 GCA_016281335.1 Lachnospiraceae bacterium
AAGAGGGGATCATTATGAGAAAAAAGACACTATCCATGATATCAATAGCGGCTGTTACCTTCATATGTGCATTTGCTATAGGCGGATGCGGCTCCGGTACCGGCGCAGACTATATCGACAGCGCAGTCGAAAAGGTCGAGAAGACCGTAATCCCTGAAAATGAGAGATTCCGTGAGGATATCGCAGGCTCTGTTGGCGACCATATCATATATTCCTACAACCTCTTTGAAGGGAGAAAACTTGAAAAGGGTGAAAAGGAAGAGATCATCGCTTATCTGGAAAAAGTCGATAAAAAGCTTACTGAAGACATATATGTTACCGGATCGATAAGGATGTCGCACGACAACAGCCTTAAGTTCAGTGCCAGGCAGTGTGTAAATGGCGCGGTGACTACGGATGTATGGTATGCCACCGACTATACTAATCCTGATCCTAACATATGCATAGCAGATGGTGTTCCGCTTGCTGATATAGATACATCAGCTGTAGTCAATGTTAAGGATCTGATCCCCGTTGTGGTCGAAAATGCCAATGCCCATCAAACCGACCTGTATGATTATAGTGAAAAAGGGCTTTATGGCAGTTATCTGTTAACCTACGATAACAGGAAAGATATGCTGGTGTATGATTTTACCGTAAATGAGACCAGTCATGTTTATTTTGATGCACTAAGCGGTGACGTCATAGACGTACAATTCTGGAACGGAGTGATCGATGATTGAAGCCATACAAATCCGCCTACCATCATTTATACATCTTTTCCTGTGTCTTATACATTTTTGCATAAAGACCGTCCTTGATCTTTAGCAGGTTCTGATGCGTTCCGCGCTCCACAATCTCTCCGTCTTTAAATACCAGCAGCTTATCACAGAACCTGCAGGATGCCAGACGGTGCGAGATGAAGATTGCAGTCTTATCTTTAACCATCGAATTAAACTGTTCATATATCTCCCTTTCCGCTATCGGATCGAGTGCAGCCGTGGGCTCGTCAAGTATCAATACCGGCGCATCCTTGTACAGGGCTCTGGCCATCGCGATCTTCTGCTGTTCGCCGCCGGAAGGCTCAAAGCCGCTCTGATCGTAATATCTGAATACCGGCGTCATCAGCCCCTGCGGCAGGGAATCAACTTTCTCTTTTAATCCCACTTCTTCAAGCAAGGGCATTAATACGTCATCCTCTATGCGCTCCGGCCTGTCACAGATGATATTCTCCTTTATCGAAAAATTGAGCAGACAGAAATCCTGAAATACTGCGGATATAGTCTTCATGTAACTGCTGTATTCATAATCCATTATGTTCTCGCCGTTTAACAGTATCTCTCCTTCGGTGCATTCATACAGCCTGCATATCAGTTTGATGAAAGTTGATTTTCCTGCTCCGTTTAAACCTACAACCGACCAGCGTTCTCCGCTTTTTATAGTGGCGTTGATATTCTTAAGCGCATACTCCGTGCTCCCCGGATACTTAAAGTACACATTTTTAAACTCGATCTTAATACCGTCCGAAATATCAGTCTTCTTATCACCTTTCTCTTCGTATACATTTCCCTCAACATATCTGATAAACTTATCCGAATAGCTGCAGAATTTCTTCAGTTCAAGTATCTGCTTCAGCACCAGATTGATAGCAGTTACTATCGTTGTCACTGCTGCCACCAGCATCGTAAAATCGCCTATGCCGATCTTTTTCTCCGCTACCATCATTGCCAGCAGCAGATATGTCAGCGATGCGGTAACTGCCTGGTTTATCTTTGAACCGCTAAGATATTTCTGCGCTTTTTTTGCCTGCGTCTTATTTATTTCCGACTGCTTATCATTAAACTCATCAACTCTTCCCAGCATCATATCCTTAGCATTAAAAAGTCTGATGTCCTTACCGTATCTTATATCCGAAAGGCCGTGGAGAAGGTAATGATACGCCCTGTCCGTAACAGCCAGCTGCTGTATCTGCTCTATTTTTATCGCATTCAGCCTGCTTTCAAAGAACGCATTAAGCGATACATTAACTAAAACCAGCGCCAGAGGGATAAAACTGTACCGACACACAACAAATACAGAAAGCATAAGTACAACGATGTTTACGATCAGTATTGCCAGCGCGTTAAAGAGCCCTTTTGATCCGCCCGAGTAAGCTGAGTCTATCCCTGTTCTCGCATCCGCCAGGGCATCAAGAGTCTCCTTATTTTCAGTAGTCTCAAATTTAAGCTCCATACTCTTTTTACCGACAGCCGCCTCCAGATACCTATCAAGCCCGGCATAATACTCCTTATCCAGTTCCTCATTTACAAATGACATTATGAGTTTTATCACAAAATCCGCCAGTATCATTACTGTCGCGATCTTTATGATGCTGATAATGACCGCTTTTCCTATGATGGCATCTATCATCATCTTAGGTCCGAACATATTGATAAAAGGCTGTATCATCATTGCCGCTATAAGCACTGCATAAAAGATATAGAATCCCTTTTTGTACTTTCTCATTGCAGTGGCAAAATATCTTACCGCTTCTGTTTTTATCATCTTTTCATCTTTCCGCATCATTGTCTTCTTCCTCCCTGTATAGATCTGCCTGCGTCCGGTAAAGCTCATAATACCTGCCCTTTTTCTTCATCAATTCTTCGTGCGTACCATATTCTACCAGG
>JAEEIK010000050.1 GCA_016281335.1 Lachnospiraceae bacterium
AAAAGATGCTTCGATATCTTCATTCTTTAAGTCGCCGTCGATGGTCTTCGGACATCCGATAACCTGAACACCTGTGTTGTTTGCAGCCATGTACTCTGCAAGAACAGCTGCGTTTGTGTTTGAATCGTCACCACCGATGATAACAATCGCTGTAAGGCCGTGCTTCTTTGCAACTTCTGTAACGATCTTGAACTGCTCCTCTGTCTCAAGCTTTGTTCTTCCGGAACCGATGATATCGAATCCGCCGGTATTTCTGTATGCATCGATGAACTTGTCATCGAATTCAACATAATCGTCCTTGAGAAGTCCGTCGGGGCCGCCCTTGAAACCAAGCAGAACGTTCTCTGAATTGGTAGCCTTTAATGCATCATAAAGACCGGAGATAACATTGTGTCCGCCGGGTGCCTGGCCGCCTGAAAGGATAACGCCTACTACCTGCTTCTTTGCAGCGGAAGTATTGGCTCCTTTCTGGAATGTGATCTCGTTCTTACCGTAGGTATTGGGGAAAAGGGCCTTTATCTTGTCCTGATCCGCTACGCTTTCGGTTGCAGCGCCATCCTTAACGCAGATCTCAGCGATGCCGCCTCTGAGCATGCCGGGAAGCTTGGGCTGGTACTCGTATCTTGCTTTCTGAAGAGGTGAAAGATCCATTTTTTTTCTCCTTTGCTATATATAAATTTTTTGTTTTTATCGCATATGGCAATATGATATCACAAAAAGCCGTGTTTTACCACAGCGATTTTTCAGTGCGGGTAACAGGACTCGAACCTGCACGGTCTCCCACCAGGACCTAAACCTGGCGCGTCTGCCAATTCCGCCATACCCGCATATATGCAGCTGTAACTATTCCGGTATCGGTGCGATGATCTTTCTGTATATCCTTATAAGGAAGAAAGCCGACACCACAAGGCTCATGAGCTCTGCTATGGGGAAACACCACCATATCAATGACAAGCCTCCTATCTTCCCGAGTATGTATGCCGCGGGCACCAGCACCACCAGCTGTCTTGCCACGGATACTATCATACTGTATACGCCGTTGCCAAGTGCCTGGAAAGTGGTTCCTGCTATGATGCAGAACCAGGCGAGCAGATAATGCCAGCCTATGATCCTGAGAGCCGGAACACCAAGCGTTATCAGACTTGCGTCTCCCGTATCAAAGATCTTGAGCAGCACCTCCGGTATAGCCTGGAACAGTGCAAAACCTATAGCCATAAACGCAAACGCATATATCATACTGCATTTTATAACGGCTGTCATCCTCTTTCTCTTCCTTGCGCCGTAGTTAAATGCAAGTATGGGGATAATGCCGTTGTTCATGCCGAAGAGGGGCATAAAGAAGAGGCTCTGCAGCTTGAAGTATACGGTAAATACCGCAACTGCCGCAGGCTCTAAGCTGTTAAGTATCCGGTTCATGCTGTAGGTCATGACAGAACCTATGGACTGCATGATGATCGCAGGCAGACCTACCGAATAAATGCGTCCTATCGTAGGCAGGTCGGGTTTAAAGCCTTTAAGCTCAAGTTCTACTTCTTTATTATATTTCTTATTAAGTATAAATGCGAAAATGCCTGCGCAGATCTGTCCCGTTATCGTCGCAGCGGCAGCGCCTGCCACCTTCATCTCCGGGAAACCGAAGAGTCCGAAGATCAGTATCGGATCTAAGATGATATTGATGATGGCGCCTGTCATCTGGGTGATCATCGAAAGGGTAGTCTTGCCTGTGGACTGAAGCAGTCTCTCAAAGATGAACTGCATATAGATACCTATGGAGCCCATGCATACTATACGCAGATACTGGGTGCCGTATTCAAGGGTAAGCCCCTCGCCCTTCTGTGAAGCGATGAGTGTGGGAGCCAGGAATAAACCTACAAGAAAGAATACCAGGAAGGAACATAGCGAAAGGAAAACACCGTTATTGGCCGCCTTCTTTACCGACTTCATGTCCTTCTCGCCCAGCGCCTTTGAAAGCATGGCATTAACGCCGACTCCGGTGCCGGTGCCGAAAGCTACCAGCAGCATCTGAAAAGGAAAGGCCATGCCGAGAGCCGACAGCGCCGCTGTGCCCGCCGTTCCCGATACGTCCTCTATCCTCGCTACGAATATGGAATCTACTATATTATAGAAAGCCTGCACCAGCATCGACAGTATCATCGGAAGTGACATGCTGATAAGCAGTCTGTTTATGGGCATCACGCCCATCTTGTTTTCTTTTTCGTTCATCTTACTCTTCTTTTACTTCTTCTTTATCAGAGGTATCGCCCTCGATATCCTTCTCCATCTTATTGGCAAGCAGGATCATCAGATTCTCGGAATCCAGCATATCTTCCGGGAAGGTGATCACGGTCTCTACAACCTCTTCCTCTTCCTTCTCGGCCCATTTCTCCCTGATAGCTTTTGCTACCTCTTCGTCTGTGGATACCACCAGCTGGTTCCTGCCGTGTTCCTTGCCGTAGTAAAGCATCTCGTCAACAGCTTTGATCTGTTCACCTAGATCCTTATCGCTGCGTCCTTCTATAATACCCATGGTCATGGTTATAGGAATACGCACACCGTCATAGAATATCTCCGCATTACGTATCCTGTCAAGGAAAAATTCCAAAGAATGCATGGCCGGACCGAATTTGGTATTCTCAAACATAAGCAGGAATTCCTCACCGCCCCATCTGACAGCCGCGCCTCTTGCCGCCATCAGTCTCTTCATTTCATCGGATACGGTCTTAAGCACATGGTCACCCGCATCATGCCCGTAAGTATCATTGACCTTCTTAAAGAAGTCTATATCACCCATGGCAATGGCAAAGCCTTCCCCGGTCACCTCTGAGCGCTCTGCGATATGCTTAAGCTTGGCATTACCAAAGCGCCTGTTATAAAGTGTTGTCAGAGGATCCCTCTCAACCAGTATCTGCATGGCTCCCTGCATGCGCACTATGGATTTTCCTGTCTCGCCTATCTCATCTTCCCTTGTAGTAACAGTCATATCCATTTCGCCGTGCAGCTCTCCGGATACCATTTTGCCCAGAAAATGGTGTATCTTTCTGATAGCTTCGATCACGCCGCTTGTATACCTTATGCTGATAAGACTGGCCACAAGGGTTCCCAAAACCGTTACGATCCATATCGGCGTATCCATCGCATTGGCCTTCCTGGTCATCTCCTCTGCGTTTCTTGCTGCGCCTATCATTCCAAAGAACTCACCGTTTTTGTTCTGAAGCGGTATATAGCAGGCTCTGTACAGTTCACCGTCCACATCCGTTCTTACGCACAGAGGCTCCAGCGTGCGCTCCACTCTTGCCACTATGGCCGTGTTCACTCCTGTACCCACAGCCCTTGTTCCGTCAGGCTTCATTATGGTAGTCAGTATTCTTGTATCTTTATAGAAAACCGTCAGCTCCGTTCCGCTGCTTTCCTTAACTGCATCTATAAGCGCGAAATTGCCGGTAAGTTCCTTATCTCCCTTGAACATGGCAACGATGCCCTGCTTCTTATCCTCCATCATCACATAGGTTCCCGGATAGTCTTCCTCAAGTATCCCCTGAAGCATGGTGGCATTGGCAAGAAGGGAACTGTCTACTTCTTTTTCAAGCGCGGTCCTTGACAGATATACCGCCAGCAAAGCTATGATAATCCCAAGTAATAACGTAGGCAGAACGGTGCAAAGAAGCATCGCCTTCTGCATTTTTCCCATCTTTTCTTTCTTCATCCTGCTGCCTCCTCGCGGTATTCAGGTTTGCTTTCTTTTCTGGCTGCGGCTTTCGTTACGATCACTTCGCTGACTTTAAGGGAGGGTACTTCAAAAAGAGCCTCCGCAAGTATATCATGTATCACCGAATTGATCCCCCGGGCACCGATCTTCATCCCATCCACTTTGTCTATTATCTCATCCAATGCTTCATCGGTAAATATAAGTTTCACTTCATCATCGATCATAAACTCGGTCCTGTAGCGTTCCAATATGGAATCCTCCGGCTCGATAAGCACCCGCTTCAGCATCTGTCTGTCCAGTTTTTTCAGTACGCTCACTCTTGACAGTCTGCCTGCCAGCTCAGGTTTCATGCCGTAAGTGATCAGATGCTCTGTCTTCAGCATCTTCCCTTCGAGTTCAAAGTTTTTTGCGCTTGACACCTCCGTGCCAAAGCCCATACCGCTTCCCGAAATATCCTTTTTAACTATCTTATCCAGTCCCTCAAAGGCTCCCGCGCAGATAAACAGGATATTTGACGTATCCAGCATGAGTATTTCCTGGCTCTGCCCTCCGTCCTGCAGCGGCACCTCCAGCTCGGTACCTTCGAACATGCCCAAAAGCTGTCCCTGCAGTTCATCATTAATATCGCTGCCGAGGCTGTATGACCTCTTGGGTATTACTTTATCGAATTCATCGCAGAAGACTATGCCGCATTCGGTAAGCAGCGGATCACGTCCCGCCTTGACATACAGGTTGTATAGCGCCTCTTCCTTATTCCTGCCTTTCCAGGGTGTGGCCACCACCCCCGAAAAATCCGTTATGACCACGGGAAGATTTATCAGTTCGGAAAGCCGCCTTATGAGTTCGGTCTTTCCGCAGCCCGTCGGCCCTATCATCAGCATGTTCTGTTTTATCAGTTTATCTTCAGGATGAAGTATCCTTAAATAATGATTGTAAACGGCAAGGGACAGCATCTCTTTCGCTTCGTCCTGACCTATCACATAGCGGTCCAGATATTCCTTTATCTTTACCGGTGTATACTCTTTAACGAACTGCCTGCACTGGGCCAGAAAGCCGCCGTTTTCATCCTTCTCGGCTTTGGCTGCCCTTCTTTTCATCCGGATGTTTCCGATCCTGTTCTTTCTGAATCGGATGCGGCAGATGGCTAAAAGCCCCAGATCCCTGTTTCTCTCGCTCTCATCTTCTTCCTTCATCAGTTCGTATTCCATGAAACGGAATACTTCTTCGATATCCTCGTTGCCTATCCTTCCCTCAAGAGTCTTTCCCATATAAAACACGGGATCCTCCGGGTAATTCGAACCCGCTTCTTTGATTATTGCCCAGAAAGCCGTGCGGTAGCCCTTCTGCTTGAAGCTGGCTCCCATAAGCTTCAGCATGCTGTCCGTATTATGTTCCATCCCCGGCCTTAATTTCAGAAGATAATGAAAAAGCACATGAAGATAATCCCGTACCAGCTCAGGATCAGAGAATTCCCCGCCCTCAAGCTCATACTCCTTCAGTTTGTCATCCAGATATTTAAGACTCAGCTCCTCATCCGGCTGTTCAAAAACTCTCTTCATTATAATGATTTCCTTCAGCGGTGTAACTGTCCAGTTTTTCTTCTATGCTCTCTTCAAAGATATAACGGGCGCAGCCTTTGCGGGTAACAGCGTCCTCATCGATCACGACTTTTTTCAGTTCCTTAAGATCCGGCGCTCTGTACAACACTTCCCTTACCGCATTTCCCATGATGCCGTTTAAGGCCCTGGCTCCCGAACCGTCTTTCAGGGCCAGCTCAGCTGCCTTTTCAAGAGCAGCTTCGGTAAATACCAGTTCGGCATCACAGGACAGCTTCAGTTCTCTTGAAAGTCTTGAAGTGATGCTGTCCTTAGGTTCGGTCAGTATCCTTATCAGATCCTTTTTACTTAATTTTTCCAGTACAGCTATGCTTGATATACGGCCCGCCAGTTCCCTCTTCATTCCGTAACGCATCAGTACTTCATGATCTATGTTCTCTCTGATGAACGAAGCATCCATTTCCTTATCGAGCATCGCATTAAAGCCTATGCCTCCGGATACGCTGCTTCTTTCTTTTATTCCCTGTCTGATATATTCGTCTATCCCCTGGAAAGCGCCTGCCAGCACGAAAAGCATGCGGGATGTGTCCAGCAGGAAGGATTGGGATTCCAGCTTCAGTTCCACCTCGCTGCCTTCTAACATGGTCAGCAGCTGCGACTGCACATCATCATGGACATTCACGCCCCTGTCCGATATGGCCGGCAATAATATCTTGTCAAACTCGTCCATGAATACTATGCCCTTTTCAGCTAATGATTTCTTCTTTCCCGCTTTCTCATAGAGTTCCAGAAGTATGTCTTCCTTATGACGCCCTCTGAACTGGCTGGCTCCGAGAGAAGAAACATCGGTAAATACCATGGGCAGTCCTGTGATATCCCTTATCCGCCGCATTATCTCGGTCTTACCGCAGCCTGTGGGGCCTATCAGCAATACCACATCCGGAACAAAACGTTTTTCCGGATTCCTTATCCTTTTTTCATGTCCGTAAACAGCCGTCGCTATCGCAACCTTGGCATCACGCTGCCCTATCACATGTTCATCAAGATAAGCGGCGGTCTCCATGGGCTTCCTGACCTGAGGCGCCGCTTCAACTCCCGCCTCTTCAAAAAAAGTCCTTCTTATATAAAGTATCTTGCCGAGTACTTCCTTTTCAGCTTCGTTTGCAGTCTTGGATGTAGCCTTGATGAGCGTATCAGCTTCAAGAAAATCCAATATGAAGCCGGCTCTTTCCCCGAAGATACGGGTTGAAAACTCCAGGTCCTCTTCCATCTTGGCAAGAATATGGATAAGAGCCCTGTCCTTCCTGGCGATCCTGCTATCCTCCAGCACCCTGTAAAAGAGTATCTCAAGATAACTAAGCGCGTCTACATCCGTAACTCGTATATCTTCACATACGAGTACCAGCCGCTTGAGTATATACTCGGTGACAGCCTGGGTCCTGCCCTCTTGGAGCCTTACGGCAGCCTCCGTCACACCTGCATTTTCCATTTCCCTGAATATGTTTATCATAGCCCATATTTTACGCTTTTTATCCCCTGCTTTCAAGCCTTAAAGCCACAGCTTCAGCCAAAACAGGCAGCCTGTTAAGACTGCCTGCCGGCGCGTATCATTGCAAACGCGAATCTACTGTATTATACCGCCACTACTATTTCCCTGCGTATGTATTCCTGCTGCCTCCTTCCGTCATTGTTGATGATCATCTCTTTGTCTTTGTTCCGCGAAACAAAGAAGGCCGAAAGCCGCATGTTAAGCTTGTCTGTCTCACAGGCATTCAGGATATTCCTGCCTATATTGACCATGAAACCGTCCCCTTCTTCGCTTATCGCAAGTTTACCCAGACGCTTCTTCCTGCCATCAGGACAGATGCTGTATATCTCCGCCATTCCGAAGAGATAGACCAGTCCGGCATAGACCGCTGCCACTCCGGCGGCTGAACCCGCAGTAACAGCTCCTGCCTTTGCCACTTTCATGACCTTTTCCTTCCTGGCAGCTGCCGCTGCTTTTGCTGTGTCCTCCGCATCCGTATCTTTCCCGGCCCTGCCCTTCAGCTGTTCCATAAGCTCGTCGGTATTCATATTTCTGTCCATCAGTCCCGAATAAACCGTGGTTATGCTTTCCTGTTCATCCCCGTCTTCGCTTTTTAACATGAATTCGGACATTTCCTCTCTGTACGCATGCATATCAGACTTTATCTTATCTGCCGTATCTGTTTTGCTTTTCCGCCTGTCCTTGCTTTTGGGCTTATTCCCTTCATCTCCGTCAGCTTCATCATCTGCCGCATTTTCACTGACACTGGTGCTTTTGTCCCTTTTTTCCGGATCACTCACATTGCTTTCACTGTCATTACGGCCACTGTTCGCAGTTGTATCATCACCCGGATCATCATTCTGATCGGAATCTGAACGGTCGGAATCTGATTGTTCAGATACGTTACTCTGCTGCTTGCGCTTCTTTTTTTCTTTTTTCTCATCTTTCCCGTCCTTGTCATCATCAAGCTCATCTACCTTCTGATCCTTGTCGGGTTCAGGCTCTGCGGGCTTGCTTATCTCATCATCGCCGTCCTTGTCAGGGCCGGCCTCCTTATCAGGGCTGTCGTCACTATCATGTTCTTCGGGTTTTTCACTGTCTTTATCACCGTCTTTATCCTTGTCATTGTCCTTATCAGTATCCCGTTTACCATCATCCTCATCCCTTTCATTCTCATGATCTCCATCCCTATCCTTATTGCCGTCTTTGTCGTTATTTTTGTCATTATCTTTATTGTTGTCTTTATCCGCTGTTTTGTCGCTGTCTTTATCGCTGTCTTTATCGTCGTCTTTATCTCCGTCCTTATTATTTTCTCTGTCCCGGTCTTCCTCGTTACTCCCGTCCTTATCGTGATCAGAACTCTTATCACTGTCCCCGTCAGCTTCCGGAACCGCTTCTTCCTTGGGAGGAGGCGGAAGGATATGTGTCTTTGCCTCCAGTGGATACTCTTCGGGATCCCATCTCCATACTCCGTTGGGATTGCCGTTCCTGTCATACACCATTTCCCCGTTAATATAGAAGCCGTCAAAAACCTCGCCATCTTCATATACAGGCGGAGTTATCGCCGGATACGGCTCACCGTAGGTAACGCAGATGAACAGGTCGCCTACACCGTCTCCGTCATGATCCGGTCCGAAGAAAATCGAATACTTCTTGGGTGTCCATCTGGCTTTCAGCTTAAGCCGCGCTCCGTCACTTATGTCCCATCTCCATTTTCCCGTAGGTTTTCCTTCAGCGTCATATACCTGATCGTCATCCAGATAATAGCCTTCAAATACCATTCCGGGTTCCGGTTCGGGAACCGGGATCGGCGGATAATCGGAATCATAGGTTATGTCCAGTTCTTCATCATAACCGGGGAGTTTGATCTTTGCGCTCTTAGCCACCCATCTTACCTCCGGATACAGTTCCCTTTCTTCAAAGTCCCAAAGCCAGAGTCCTACAGCCTCGCCCTTACCGTCATATATCTTTTCATCTCCGATAAACAGCCCATCTACCTTATATCCGTTCTTTACCTCCGTAGTATAGATCTTTACCCCGGGATATGATGAGCCGTACTCTACGTCCGCAGACCAGGCCGGTTTGCCCGAAGCTCCCACAGGTCCGTGATATATCCTGTATACCTTGGGTTTCCAGTTATTTTCCAGCCCGATGTCGTCTCCGGAATCCGGCACCCATTTCCATTGCGAATATAGAGGCTCACCCTTTTCGTCATACAGTTTTTCTCCCGAAAAATATATTCCTTCAAGCTCGTGCCCCTTTGGTGTGTTCCAGATAACCGGAGTTATCTTCGGATACGCAGCGTCATACTCAACGCTGCCTGCCCCGGGCACTTCTCCTCCGTTAGAGTCCGGATCCCCATATTTCAGTTCAAAATGCCTTGCCTTCCATACTTCCGTTACGGAATGCACTCCCTGGGTCCCGATGGTCCATACCCAGCTGGAATATTTAGCGCTTCCGTCATTATTAAAAGGTTCCACATCTCCTATGCAGAACTTATCCAGCTCGTAGCCCTCCGGTGCTCTTGAGGGATCCGGTATGATCCCTCTGTATGAGGAGTCGTATTTCACTTTAAAGCTGTATCCCGCGTATTCAATGGTATACTCTTCGGGAACCCATTGTGCCGTAAAGGTCACACTCATATCCGGGAAACCGGTATCTGTCCCGTTTACCTGCTGACAATTCTCATCATAGTACCGCACACCGTTCATATAATAGCCCATAAACCTGTACCCCTTCTTTACGGGCTTTGATACGGGAGGCAGTGCTCCTCCGTATTGCATGGTATTGGTAAGTTGATCGTTTACTACTCCGTCTATGCTGTATTTGACCGTGATCGGAAGATGGGTGATCACATACTCAAGGGAACCCGAGAATTCCTCCCCGCTCTCAACGTCCCTGTATGTGTATGTACCTATATATTTACCGTTGGAATCATAAGATATATATAACTCACCTCCTCCGATGCCATAGTTATCGTCATCGTAGACAGTTCCCATGTTGAAGGAAGAATCGACTTTCGCAATATCGCCTCCCTCGATCCTCAGATTCATTATCTGCAGCTCCTTATTATGAAGGATACTGATCTTGCCTATCTTTTCACCTTCTTCCAGACCGCAGTGAAGCCCCGTCATTACCAGATCATGATATCCGCCTTTCCAATGTTCATTGATAAACGCATCTGCCTCTTCAGAGGTCATATTGTCTGCGGTGCAATCCTCATGCATCTGTTCGACCAGCCTCGGGTCCAGATCCGACAGATAGCCGTTTCCGTGTATTTCAGTACACTCTACCCTGTACATTCTTTCATTCTCAAAATAGCCTGAGGGTATCTTTACTGCTTTACCGCGGCAGCGATAGTTGATGGTCTCGGAACACTTTGCCGAATGGTGATGATAGATATCGGTACTGACTATACTTTCTGTTGTAGCGACCAGACGGTCTCCACCGGCTCTGACCGGCATCTTTGAAATATAAAACAATAGCGGTACCGACAGAAACAGCAAAAAGAACCTGAGCTTAAAGAAATTAATTCCGTACTTATCCATAAATTTGTCCCTCCGAAACATCGGCGCAATATGCGCCCGGGGACAGTGATCAGATATTCCCGAATAGGATGCGTTTTGTGTGTGAGCATGAATATAGCACGTAAGTCCCTGCTCTGTCCATATCCTTTACACACGACTTTTCAACATCTTTTGAACAGCTTTTCGTGTATTAACTTAAGTAAACTTCTTTACATAAGTAGTTCAAGAATATGTAAATACCCTAAGTATGCGGTTATCCTGCTTTTTCGTGCTAATTATGAAGGATGAAGCCGGACAGTCTTATCTATTCATTGACCGATAAAGACAACTATCGACTCAGATACATATATAGTTGTTTATTTTTAGTTTATATTTTTGAAAATTTACACCTGTAACGCATGTTTTCAGCCTTAATTCATTTTTACAATACTGGATCCGCCCCCAAAAGCAGTATCGAAATGTAGTGTTATGTAATGTAAAACACGTGAAATGCAGGCACATAAGCAGGGACTTATATATATTATGTAAACTATTTCAAGCAGGATCAGGCATATTATAGCAAGTTCGTATACCATATAATGTTGGTTTACATAATATTTCCAGCATTATTTTGGTTTACATAATTCTATAATTCATTTTTCTCGTCATCTATCTGTCATATATATCTTCTCTTTGTTTATACCCGTTAATATATCCAATATTCAAATACATTACGCTATTATCTATTTTATATTTATTATTATTATATGATTATATCCCACTTATTTTATGTTTACATAATATTTCCACATAACCACTTTACTCTTTTCATTCACTTTCTATTTGACATAAACACTTTACGCCCTTTTAGTTTACATAACATATATGCAACTATCCTCCGGATTACCGATTAACCATAATATACATAGTTTACAATAAAGCAGGTAATAACAAAAAATCGAATTCACATATCAAAAAACAGACTGAAGAAACCAGCAAAATAGACAATTTATGTTTCAATAAAAATCCCTCCGAAGCAAGCGGTCTTTCGCAGATAATCTTTAACTCCAGCGCAGAGAGTTATAGCAGAGTAAATATCTGCCACAGAGTTTATAAAAGAAAAATGTTGCCTGAAATAACATAGAATTATGAAAACCATAGAAAAATGATCTGTATTGAAGTAATTAAGCAGCCGGCAGCAATTTTCATTCCATGCGACTTAGCAGGGTATGACAATTGCTGCCGGACTGCGTACGTACGTCAATGCTATGATTACCCCCTTGGGCTGATGAGCGGAGCTCCTTTGCCTTCGAGGTATTCGCGGGTGATCGTGACGACTCCGATATTGTCGTCTTTGGGGATCTCGTACATGATGTCGATCATGTGCTCTTCAATGATGGAGCGAAGCGCTCTGGCTCCGGTTTCTTTCTTGAGTGCTTCTTCGGCGATGTATTCCAGGGCCTCTTCGTTGAATTCCAGTTTGACTTCGTCCAATTCCAGCAGTTTCTGATATTGCTTGAGTATGGCATTTTTAGGCTCTTTGAGGATGCGTATCATCATGTCTTTGTCAAGTCCCTCAAGGGCAAAGACCATGGGTAAACGTCCTACGAATTCGGGGATCATGCCAAACTTCCTGATGTCTTCTGTTTCAACCTTTTGGAGTATGTTTTTATCTTTATCAAGTTTGCTTTTAACTTCTCCATTAAAGCCCATACTTGTAGTCTTTTTCAATCTGTTTTCTATTATATCTTCCAATCCCGGAAAGGCTCCGCCGCAGATGAAGAGTATATTAGAAGTATTAACGACTGTTGTCGGCACCATGGCATTCTTAGAGGAAGCTCCTACCGGCACTTCAACGTCCGCGCCCTCCAGCAGCTTCAGCAATCCCTGCTGGACAGCTTCGCCGCTGACATCTCTGGATTTACTGTCTTCCTTCTTTGCGATCTTGTCTATCTCGTCTATATAGATTATGCCCTGTTCAGCCTTATCAACATCATTATCTGCAGCCGAAAGCAGCTTGCTCACAACGCTCTCTATATCATCGCCTATATATCCGGCTTCCGTCAGGGTAGTGGCATCCGTGATTGCAAGAGGAACATCCAGTATCCTTGCCAGCGTTCGTACAAGATAGGTCTTACCGCAGCCGGTGGGTCCCAGCATCAGCATATTCGATTTTTCTATCTCTATGTCATTCATTGTATGAGTAGCGACTCTTTTATAATGATTATAGACAGCCACACTCATTACCTTTTTGGCATATTCCTGCCCAACCACATATTCATCCAGCATGGCCTTTATCTTATGAGGGGCAGGTATCTTGTCCAGCTCAAGCAATGGCTTGTAATCTTCTTTATCTTTTTTCTTTACTCTTGTCCTGCCGCCTCCCATCAGGTTCATAAAAGGAAGATCTGCGAAACTCAGGAAGTTAACCTTGGGGCCTGTAGTTTTTTTCTCTTCTTTCTCCTCTTTCTCGCTCTGAGTATCACCCAAATTTATTTCAGGATTTTTTATTATATCCATATTTAATTCACTATCATTCTTAGCAGCACCCTCTTTTTTGTTCGCATAATCTTTATTTAACTTTTGTTCGTTATCCACACCCATCGTGCCATACATGCCCATCAGTTTATTGAGGTCTATAGCTCCGTTGGCACCGTTCATGTTGCCCATCTGGTCATCGATCATGCCGGATATCTTGTCCATACAGTCACTGCAGATGTACATATTCATCGGCATCCTCATCATCTTGCCCGCATCCCTTTCACTTCTGTGACAGATACTGCAGACCTGTTCATATCCTTCGCTCATGATCTCCTCCTTAGGTTCATATATTAATTCTAGTTTTAATTAAATATAGCAAAGCGGGTGGTTTCCGCCACCCGTCTGCTTTTCAGTATTTATTCATTCTTAATTTTATTTTTATTCGACATTTAATTTATTCTTCCTATTACACTCTTATCACCAAGCTCTATTTCGAGTGATACATCCTTATAATCATTACCTACTACTCTTGTCACACCTACCTCAACTTTGGTGCCTTCCTCGTAATACATCAGGATTTTCTGTAACTGTTCCATGCTTTGTACTGTCTCTCCGTCGAAAGAAGTTATGTAGTCGCCTTTCTTAAGTCCGCCCCTGTCTGCCGGAGAATCATCAGTTACACTGACTACATATACACCCTGGGGATATCCGTAATACAGAGCTTCTTCCTCTGTTACCGTTGCGCCGGTTATGCCCAGATATCCTCTGTCCGCTTCAGGAACCAGGCTGCGTGTGGTCTTGGTCATCAGATTCTCGATTATGGGTCTTGCAGCTGAGATAGGTATTGCATAACCCATACCCTCTACCTTGGATCCGCCGATCTTATTTGAATTGATACCAATGACCTCACCGTTGATATTTAAGAGCGCGCCACCGGAGTTTCCTTCATTTATGGCTGCATCTGTCTGTATGAAAGTACCCTTGATGTTATCCATCTCAAGCTCACGGTCAAGAGCGCTGATAACACCGGTTGTAACAGACTGGCCTATGCCAAGCGCGTTACCTATTGCTATGGCAGGTTCACCGACTTTCAGGGAATCCGAATCGCCCATCTGTGCTATATCTATGGCATCCAGAGTCTCATCGTCCATATCCTCGAGTCTGACTGCTATGACTGCCAGATCCCTGCTGGAATCACTGCCTTTTACAAGAGCCTTATAAGTCTGATCATTTACAAAAGTGACCGAAAGCTCTTCATTATCTTCTACAACATGATGATTCGTTACTATCAGGAGTTCTTCGTCATTAGAGCCTATTATTATTCCGGATCCTTCGGATTCGGTAGGCATCGTATAATAGAAATACTGATATGAACCACTGTTGTTTATCGTTACTATTGCGGGCATTACACGGTCAACCACTTTGGTAACATCCGTTACAACCGCTGTAGTTCCTGCCTGTATGCCGTTACTGTCTTTTTCTTCTTCGTTACTGTATTCATGCGTAACCGCATCAGCTTTCGTCTTTTCTTTAGCGACTTCAGCTTTTGCCGTCTCCGCTTTTTTCTCGGCCATTTTTTCGCTCTTCTGGGCCGTGCTGCTGTAGGAAGCCTTGTCATATACTCCGGTGAGCTTATTCACACCGTACATCGCGCCTGCTGCGCTTCCTCCGAAGATCACTCCGGTCAGGATCGCCGCAGCGATCCTTCCGGCAAGTGTGGTCTTTCTTTCTTTTTTCTCTTTCTTCTTAGGCTGTGCAACATTTACGTTGCCGTAAGTTGCAGTCTGCCCTTCCGTCTGATTGAAGCTGTATCTGTACTGTCCGTTATAATCGGGATGTACCTCTCTATAGCTTCCGTCAGCCTGGTATGATCTGGTGTAAGGATTCTCATTCCTTTCTTCACCGTTATTATTCATCATTTCATTTATCTCACTCATATCCGACACTCCCTTTCCCTTTAAGTCTTCAACAGGTCTTTCAACCTTTGTTGAAACCTATTCTATTTTTCTTTTGTGACGGAATTGTGATAAAAATATTTAAACATTGTGATTTTTATGCCAGGTGTCCTTTCGCCTTTATCACATCGATGACCGAATCAACGTATTTCTCGCAGATATCATCGGATTCAGCCTCAACCATAACACGGATCACAGGCTCGGTACCGCTTTCACGCACCAGTATCCTTCCGGTATCTCCCAGTTCCGCAGCAACCTTATCTACTGCTGCCTTTACGTCGGGATCATTCTGTGCATCGGGTTTGCTCTTAACTCTTACATTCTTGAGCACCTGAGGATAGAATACAACCGGTGAAGCCAGCACGCTCATGGGCTTTTCTTTTGCGATCATTACTTCCATCATCTTAAGGCTGGTAAGTATGCCGTCTCCGGTGGTCTCATATTTTGAGAAGATGATATGTCCGGACTGCTCACCGCCTATACGGTTTCCGGTCTGGATCATATTTTCATAAACGTACTTATCACCGACCTTGGTCTTGTCATATTCTATACCTACTTTATCAAGAGCCTTGTAAAGACCGAAGTTACTCATAACCGTTGTTACTACCTTGTTATTGAGCAGTTTTCCTCTTTCCTTCATATACAGACCGTAGATATAAAGGATGTGATCGCCTGTAACAACATTGCCCTTTTCATCGACACAGAGACATCTGTCAGCATCGCCGTCAAATGCAAAACCTATATCAAGTCCCTTCTCTACAACAAACTTCTGCAGATGTTCGATATGAGTGGAACCGCAGTCCGTATTGATATTGTAGCCGTCAGGATTATCGTTCATCACATAGGTCTTGGCTCCGAGAGCTTCGAATACGCCCTTTGCGATCTGCCAGGATGCGCCGTTTGCCACATCAAGTCCTACTTTCTTATCCTTGAAGCCGTACTTACTCATGGAAATAAGATAACCGATGTAACGGTTGCGGCCCGATACATAATCAACCGTGCGTCCTATGCCATCTCTTTCGGATACGGGAACGGTAGTCTTTCCGTCGATATAATCCTCGATCTCCAGGATTGTGCCTTCGTTCATCTTCTCACCCTGACCGTTGAAAAGCTTGATGCCGTTATCATAGTAAGGGTTGTGGGATGCTGAGATCATGATGCCGCAGTCAAAATCATCTACTCTTGTGATATAAGCTACCGAGGGAGTAGTAGTAACATGCATGATATAAGCATCTGCCCCTGAAGCCATAAGTCCGGTGCAAAGCGCATATTCAAACATATATGAGGAACGGCGTGTATCCTTGCCTATAACGATCTTTGCTTTCTTGCCCTGATTTGCGCCGTAGTACCAGCCAAGAAAACGTCCGATCTGAATGGCATGTTCAAAAGTAAGATTCTTGTTAGCCTCACCTCTGAAGCCGTCGGTTCCGAAATATTTACCCATTTATCTGTCCTCCTTGTGTATTATCTCACCGCTGTTCTTGAAGATGCTGTTCTCGGGAACCACACCTCTTACGCAGGATGTGGGATACACATTGCTGTAGCGTCCGATCACCGTACCGGGATTGCATACGCTGTTACAGCCTACTTCCACGTGGTCACCCAGCATAGCTCCGAACTTCTTTATGCCTGTCTCTATCTGCTCGGTACCGTTGTGAACGATGACAAGCTTCTTATCGGACTTAACGTTTGAAGTAATGCTGCCTGCTCCCATGTGCGAATAATAGCCGAGGATGCTGTCACCTACATAATTGTAATGAGGCACCTGCACATGGTCGAAAAGTATCACGTTCTTGAGTTCCACAGAGTTGCCCACAACACAGTCAGCGCCTACGAGAGCCGAACCACGCACGAATGCGCCATGACGCACTTCGGTGTTAGGTCCTATGATGCAGGGCGCTCCGAGATAAGCGCTCGGGAAAACCTTTGCTGTCTTGTGTACCCACACCTGGGGCTCTCTTTCCTCATATTCATCGCCAAGTGTTGCGCCGAGTGCGATTATCATATCCTTTATACCCTTCAGCGCTTCCCAGGGATAAGTAAAGCCCTTAAGGTAATCTGCTGCCAGGGTATGCTCAAGATCATAGAGATCGTTAATGGTATACATCAGAGTCTTTCTCCTTTCTCAATGTCAAGGAAATACTTGTAGGTATCAACAGTAAGCTCGCCGCAGGCTGCTTCATCGCAGGCGATTATTGCGCCGTTATGCATCTGCAGCGCAGAGCAGGTCCACTTCTGGCTTACGCCGCCTTCAACCGTAGCAGCAAGAGCTCTTGCCTTATTGTGACCATTGATCAGTATCAGCACTTCCTTAGAATCGGTAACGGTACCTACACCTACGGAAAGAGCCTGTGCAGGAACTGCTTCGGGATCATTGCCGAAGAAACGTGAATTAACGATACGTGTGTCTGTTGTAAGGTTTCTCACGCCTGTCCTTGATGCAAGCGAAGTAAAGGGCTCGTTGAATGCGATGTGTCCGTCCACACCGATACCGCCCATGAACAGATCTATGCCGCCGTAGGAAGCGATCTTCTCTTCGTATCTTTTGCACTCTCCCTCAGGATCGTCGGTCATACCGTTTAATATATTGATATTCTCGGGTTTCATATCTACGAGATGGTTAAAGAAATTGTCATGCATGAAATACCAGTAAGACTGGTCGTGCTCTCTGGGCAGGCCCAGATATTCATCCATATTGAAGCTGACAACGTTTGCAAAAGAAACTTCTCCTGCCTTGTTCATCCTTACCAGTTCCTGATACACGCCTATGGGTGAAGAACCTGTGGGAAGACCGAGTATAAAAGGTCTGTCCTCTTTGTGAGCATTGATCTTTGCTGCTATATAGCTTGCTGCCCATTTACACATCTTTGCATAATCTTCCTGTATAACAACTCTCATTATAAAATCCTCCAAAATTTTGATATCTTCTCTTCTTATCCTTGAGAGGACCTCTGTTACGGTATTGATTCCGCTTTTTCCTTCCTCTCTTACGATCAATGACCTGATGCCAGAGACCGTGGCAGCATCCGCCGAATGTTTCGATAACTGCCAAACCTCGTCACCCTTCCGGGCCCGGCGCTAACCATACTCCCCTTCCTCCATAGGGGCCGACAGGCTTTACAAACTATGATATTATACCACATATTTAGTGGTTTAGCAAACTTTATAGCACAAAATAAGGAGGTCCGACCTCCTTATTTTTGCTTTCTGCATTTAATCGCAAATACTATCAGACCGACCAGCAGACAGATGCCTGCCGCTGCCCCTGCAAACATTTCTATGAGCAGCTGCAGGAAATTCCCGGCCATCTCTCGTGCCGGTATCAGTATGTAAGGTATGGGTATATGCGGAAAAAGCGTAAGCAGCAGCCCTATAAACAGCAGAGATGCTATGATCTGAGTCAGGCACACATATTTAAGCTCCCACCCAGGTCGCTTGATCGCAAGCAAAACAAAGATCAGCTCTGTAATGACCACAGGCAGCCCGCTCAAGAACAGTAATATCAGACGGATCTGTGTTTTAACCTCTCCGGCGTCAATAACACAGAACAGACACTGATAAAGGTATGTGGCAGCAATACCGATAAGTGAGAGTATCAACGCACAGATTGCTGTCCTTGCCCCGTTTTTTTCCATTTTATGCACTCTTATCCTTTCTGTTCCCAGAATCCCGGGTTCATCGTAAATTTCCTTACCAGCTTCTTCGGAAGCTTATCATACTTCTTCCCAAGCTTATAGCCTGCCAGTTTGCAGGCACTGAGCCAGCCCAGCTTAAATACCTTGAGCGGCTTCCCCATTTTAAGCAGCTGACGGGCCTGGGTAAATACCAGCTTCTTTCCTTCTTCCCCGGGCGGTACATCGGCAAAGGTCTCCGGATGCATGGCATGGGATACACCGAGATCAAAGTTTCTTGAAAACTGCTGACGTCCGTTATAATCATGGCTGTGAAAAACTTTCGCTTCGGCTGCATAGGCTATCTTATATCCGGCGTCTATAACCTTTCTGGCGTAGACCATATCTTCGTTAAAGATCATATGCTCTTCAAAACCGCCCAGTTCATCGTAGATCTTCCTGTTGTATGCTGCGCAGACATTAGGGCAGAAGAAGGCTTTTATTCCCATGGTCTTTAGATCTTCGGCGCTCTTTAGCCTGCTTTCTTCCGGATAGTTGAACTTTCTTGTAAGCTTCTCAAGTATGTCAGCATCCTTATCAGCCAGCTGTCTGGCATAGGAAAGCGCTGCTTCACCATTCTCAATAGGGCGCATCAGTTCCTCTACCAGCTTATCATCCGCCGGAAGCGCATCGTCAGTCATAAACAAAAAGGCATCGGCACAGGACATTTCCACTGCCCTGCGCCTGGTGCCTCCATGATCGAATTCTTCTTCTTCAATATGTTCTAAAACTACATCGTCATAAATGCTGCAGATGTCCCTGCCGCAAAAATAATCCTCATAATACCTGCGTCCCGTATTGATAACGATTATCCGGTTTATCGGATATGACTGCTTATGAAGTCTTTTAAGAAGTATTTCAAATCGTCTGTCCGGTTTGTACACCGGTATTATGATATCTGTTTTCATCGGATCAAACTTCTTTACCGTTGACGACCTTACCCACGTTCGGAAGATATTTCTTTATAAACTCATATATCTCTTCCAGTTCTTTCTGGTTAGCAGCGCTGAAGGTTGTCATATTCTTCTGCAGCAAAGGTTTGCGTGAAGGCGTCAGATACTCACCTTTCATCGGCTTTTTCTTTGCATCCATGAAGCAGTATGCCAGCATGTTCATGCTTGCCTTTGTGGGGATCGTATTCATTCCTATATAGAAAATCTCGCTGAGCTTAAACAGCTTATAGCCCGCCAGCGTACCTGAGGGGAGATACATGAGGATCTCGTTATCCTCCGTGATACTGAGTTGCCCCAGTTTATCCTTTATCTTATATTTCGTATCGATCTTCTTCTGAAATTTTTTGTTTGAATTTTTATCGGCTATGATACATAACACGAGAATGATCACGAAGCCAATAACTAAAGCCGGTCCCAGGAGTCCTTGAAGCTGTTCACTACCCATTTAAAATTCCCTCCTCATTTTAACTTTTATCTGCGCCGGCACCTGCCGGAACACCTCATATGATATCATATCAGCTTTAATCTGGCAAAAGCCTTTCAATATGCATTCTTATTGATGAATCCCTTGAAAAGAGTAAGGAACATGATCTTGATATCAAACATCATGGTCCAGTTTTCGATATAATACAGATCGCATTCTATACGCTTGCGAATGGATGTGTCACCGCGGAAACCGTTGATCTGCGCCCAGCCGGTAATACCGGGACGCACCTGGTGCTTTATCATGTACCCCGGTATCTCTTCCTTGAATTTTTCCACGTACTGTGGCTGTTCGGGCCTGGGACCTACCAGGGACATGCTGCCGCCCAGCACATTGAAAAGCTGGGGCAGTTCATCAAGACTGGTACGCCTTAAGAAACGGCCTATGCTGGTGATCCTCGGATCTCCCTTCCTTGTCCAGTCTATAGTCTCATCCTCTTCCTTCTGCTCACGCATGGAACGGAACTTATACATCCTGAACATCTTCTGATGCAGGCCCACTCTCTCCTGGGTGAAGATAACTTTTCCGCCGTCGGTGAGTTTGATCATTATAGCTGATACCAGCATTACCGGAGAGAACAGAACGATGAGCATAAGTGAGAATATTATATCCGCCGTTCTCTTGATCAGCGAATAGAGATTGTTCGTAAGTGGAACGTGTCTGATATTGACTACGGAAAGTCCCATGAGGTCCTCTATATAAGGCTTTGTGGGAATAACGCTGTTGTAATCGGGAATAAACTTGGTATGTACGCCGCTCTTCTCGCATTTACGCACCAGCTCCTCAAGCTTGTCATAATCGGTCAGAGCCAGGGAAATGCCTATCTCATCAAGTTTGTTCTCGGGAAGTATCACATCAAGATTGCCTATGCGGCCAAGGACCTTCACCCCGTGGTACATGGTGCCTGCAGGTATATGGTCATCCAGCACGCCGACTATCACATAACCCCACTGGGGATTCTCACGTATACGGTCTATGTACTGCTCGGCAGCCCTGGAATAACCAACCAGCAGCGCATGCTTCAGATTAAAGCCCTTCTTCCTTAAAGTCCGCAGCACTCTTCTTATGATGCCGCGCATTGTCACTTCGCAGGCTACATTGATAAAGAAGAAGAGGAACATAACGCTTCGTGAGAAATCCTTCTGCTTCCAGGAGTAGATCGCCACGATGAAACAGGCGAGGCCTATGATGTTGGCCATCACCACGTCATAAATTTCTCTCGGTCTGGTAGAAAAACGCTTGCTGCCATAAAGATTCATGAAATAATACAGCAGCAGATAGCCGGGCACTATGAAATAAAGCGCCGACAGATAGTAAGACGGGGGCAGCACCTCTATGCTGTCCATAAGTCCGCTCCTGAACTTAAGGAACCAGGCCAGCATGTAGCTCAATGCCACCACGCAGCCATCGATCACCACATATATTCTGTTGAGCAGCTTCTGGTTGTCTCTGATCATGTCCTATATTGTACTACAAGATGTTGTAGTTCACAAGCAAAACTAACCTGTTATACGTCTTATGCTGTTTCGCATAAGTTCGCCTTCTATCATCCACAAACGTTTTGAAGGCACGGTTTTTAATATTTTCCTGCGCTCCCTGCCTCCCTCGGAAAAAGAGAGTTTAAGCCCTTCCAGGACTCCTGTGAAATACGCGCATCCCAGTTTCTTTTTTATAAAATAAACCTGCTTTACGAGCATGCCTGCAGCCAGTGGAAGCAGATTGAACAGTATCTGCCAGCCCGGCATATTCTTGCTGATAAGATATATATTATTCCTTGCGGATATCTTCACCTTGAATTTATTATGCCTTGAACCCGAGCTGGCGCTGCCCGCATGCCAGACTATTGCAGCCGGTTCGTACATATTCCTGTAACCTTTCAGCTTTGCTCGGTAGCCTATATCCATATCTTCCAGATAGGCAAAATGCGCCTCGTCAAAACCGCCGAGTTCGTCAAGCATGCTCTTTCTGTAGATCGAAGCTCCGCCGCATGCCGCAAAAACCTCGGCGCGTTTTTTATACTTCTTTATGCTCTTGTCCTTTGCCGGAGCAAAAGCCCAGCCGAGACTGCAGTACAGATCACCGCAGTCATCCAGCACATCCTTATCCTTAAGGGATATCATACGCGAAGATACCGAAAAGATATCATCATCTCTCCTTATGGCATTCCACAGACTCTTTACCATTTCGCTGTCCGCAACCGTATCGTTGTTCAACAGTATCACATATTCCGAAGAGGCAGCTGCTATACCGTCATTTACCGAGGCACAGAAGCCCCTGTTCTGGAAATGCCTGATATACTTTATCTCAGGCCAGGCTCCCTCCGCAGGATACTGTTCCATTATCTCCTGCATGCTCCCGTCCCCTGACGCATCATCAACTATTATTATCTCAAACCGTCTGACGCTCTGCTTCATCAGCGAATCCACACAGTCCGACAGATAGTCATGTCCGTTATAATTCGGTATTACCACGCTTACCCTGGCTTCCATTTACTCCGCCTCCGGATCGTATATGATCCCGTATCCTCTTTTTCTTGCTTCCCTGCAGAATTTAAGACTTGCCGCTACCGGATCGTGTTCCCGCAGCGCGCTTTCATAGCTTTCCTTAAGTTCTTTCCTGACCTTCATGTTTCGGATGTCCACGGCGTATGCCTCCTGCATAAGATGCGCCCTGTGCACCGGTCCTGAAAAACCTTCCTTCAAGCCTTCATATATGCACTTCCCGTCTTTATCCATGCAGCCGCTTATCATCCTGCCACGGCGGTATACGGGACCGCCCACAACTCCTATGTCTTTTCTCTTTGCAAAGATATCACCGTATTCTATCCTGTAGAAGCCGAGATGCTTAAGTTCCTTTACCATAGCATCCCTGCCCCTTCTTTTGAGAGCCGCTTCTATCGCTCTCTTACCTGCTTCATATGCATAAGTTTTCGCATCGGTATTTCCCGAAGTAGAGCCCTCATGTTCTCTCCAGTGATAGAGCACCCGGTCCACATGTACTATCTTTTTTCTCCAGCCCTCACCGCAGTTTTCCCTGCACCAATCAACTGTACGAAGCGCCAGGTCGTAATCCTGCGAACCGTCAAAAGCAGGATCAAGCAGCAGTTCCTTGATCACGCCGCTTCTGTATGCGCTTAAATGACAGATGTAATTATTTGTAAAAAACATCTCGTCATCATAATCCGTTTTCCTGTTGGGACTGTGGAAATTCTCCATGAAGCTGTCAGACTTGTCTTCATCGGAATAGACCAGCACCGGTCCGCCGGCCTTGTCTATTGCCTTTCTCAGATGATAAAGAGCATCAGGCGTAAGACTGTCATCATGGTCGAGAAGACAGATGTAATCACCTGTCGCATATTCAAGCGCCGCATTGGTGTTGCCGGATATGCCTTTGTTTTCCTCAAGCTTTACATATCTGATCCGGTCATACTGTTCCATAAAGCTCTCACATTCCTTCTTCACCCTGTCACTTGAAGAAGCATCCGCTATCAGCAGTTCATAATCCTTATAGCTCTGCTCTGTCACGGATAATATCAGATCCTGGAGGAACAGTTCTTTAGTCTCATAAGCAGGAACAAGCACGGTGAACTTAAGTGGTCTTCCGAAGCTTTCAGCAGCCTGTGTTTCCAGTTCCTCCTTAGTCGGAGCCTCATAACTGTACTTCATATGCCGCTTTTCCCAAAGCCTCTCCTGCACCGCCAATATAGTGTCCGCCGCGCCGTTTCTCTTATAATATCTTATTGTCTGCTTTATACTGTCAAACACTCTTTAAATGTGAGCCTTAACCGCTTCGGTCAGCGCATCAAGTTTTGCTGCCGCATCATCAAGGCTTGTTCCCCTGATACCCATGTAGAACTTGATCTTAGGCTCTGTTCCCGAAGGTCTTGCGCAGCACCAGGAATCGTTCTCGAGATCAAAGTAAAGCACGTTGGAAGTAGGCAGTGTGGTCTCCCCTGTGCTTCCGTTTTCGAAATCAATGGTCTTGTGTTCCTTGTAATCATAGAACTTCCTGACCTTGAGCTCACCGAACTCCTTCGGAGGATCCTTACGCAGCTTGTCCATCATCGCTGCTATCTCTTCCAGGCCTTCCTTGCCCTTCTTGGTTATCGCATACTGGGTCTCCTTGTAATAACCGTACTTCTCGTAGACGTCGATCATCATATCCCAGAGGGTGATGCCCTGCTTCTTGCACCAGCTTGCCACTTCGCAGAGGCACATAACAGCAACCACCGCATCCTTATCCCTTGCATGTGTTCCGGCCAGGCAGCCGTAGGATTCTTCCAGGCCGAATACATAATTGTTGGAGCCGGTCTGCTCAAAGAGCTTGATCTGCTCGCCTATATACTTAAAGCCCGTAAGGGTATCTATCTCTTTTACGCCGTATGCCTTGGTGATCGCATGCGCCATGTTGGTGGTAACGATCGTAGTCACCAGCGCGGGATCCTTGGGCATGGTCCCGTTAGCTGTGCGCTCTCTTAAGATATACTCTGCGATCAGCATACCGGACATATTTCCGGTGAAAGGCACATACTCTCCGCTCTTTGTATCCAGTGCATAGATACCGAGTCTGTCCGCATCGGGATCGGTAGCCATTACTATGTCGGCATGTTTTTCCTTAGCCAGCTTGAGCGCCAGGGTGAAGGCCTTGGGATCTTCGGGATTCGGATAATCCAGTGTCGTGAAATCCGGATCCGGCTCTTCCTGCTCGGGCACTACGTAAACATTCTTGAAACCGAGTTCTGCAAGTATGCGTCTTACGGGCACATTACCTGTACCGTGGAAAGGCGTGTATACGATCTTTATATCATTTGCAACCGCAGCTATCACCTCGGGATGTATTATCTGCTTCTTAAGCTCGATCATGTAGGCATCATCTATCTCTTTGCCTATCACTTCGTAAAGTCCCGCTTTTACGGCTTCTTCCTTATCCATGGTCTTTAAGGAAGTATAATCGCTTATCGCATTAACTTCCGCAATGATGCCGGTATCATGAGGCGGTGTCACCTGCGCGCCGTCTTCCCAGTATACCTTGTATCCGTTGTATTCAGGCGGGTTGTGGCTTGCAGTCACCACTATGCCTGCGGTACATCCCAGCTTTCTTAATGCAAATGAAAGCTCCGGTGTGGGACGCAGTGCATCAAACACATATGCCTTAATACCGTTGGCAGCAAGGCACAGCGCCGCGCAGTCAGCAAACTCGGGGCTCATGCGCCTTGAATCGTAAGCTATGGCAACACCCTTCGCACCTGTTCCTGCCTTTATGATATAGTTCGCAAGTCCCTGGCTGGCCTTGCGCACCGTGTAGATGTTCATGCGGTTGGTACCTGCTCCTATCACGCCGCGAAGTCCGCCGGTACCGAATTCCAGATCTTTGTAGAATCTGTCCTCTACTTCCTTCTCGTCGTTTCTGATCGAGAGCAGTTCATTCTTGGTCTCCTGATCAAAATAGTCGTTGTTAAGCCACAGATCAAACGCTTCTTTGTACCCCATACTCTTGCCTTCCTTTCATCTTTTGTTATCCCTTTAATCCGGGAGATCTTTTACATTATACTATTACCTGCCTGAAGTGGCAAATCACTTCCTTATGGCTTTCAGCTTTTCCTTAAAGCCTCTGTATTCCTGAAGCAGTCTTGCCGTCTCTTTCTTTACCGTATCCTTATCTTCTTCCTTAGCCGCTTCTCCCAGCTTGCCGGCCAGTTCAGCCAGTCCCGTTGCTCCTATGATGCCTGCCGAATTCTTCAGCGCATGTACCTTGGTGACATACACTCTCATATCTTCTTTCTCACAGGCTTCTTCTATCACATCGGCATTATGGTCCAGCATATCGTAGAAAAGCTTCACCGACGAAATGAAGGTCGATACGCCGCCTGCATTCTTGATGCCTTCAATTACCGTGATTCCCTGTACTTCTCCGAGCCACTTCATCTCTTCGGGAAGTTCGTAGGAAGTACTTTCCTTATCCTCTCCCGAAGGCTTCATCATTATATCTTCGGGCAGATGCCTCATGATCAGCTTCTCCAGTGTCACGCCATCCACCGGCTTGGGTATATAACCGGTAAAACCTTTTGACTTGTAGAATTCCTCACCGCCCGATGCCGTATTGGCAGTCAGCGCATAGACTGGAAGATCCGGTGCAAACTGCCTTATCTTCTCCATGGTCTCGACACCGTCCATGCCCGGCATCATATGATCGAGAAGCACCACGTTGTAGTTACCGTATCTTACCTTCTCCAGACCTTCCTCGCCGCTGGTAGCAGTAGTGATGAACATCCTGGTGGGTTTTAAAAGTCCCCTGATGACATTAAGGTTCATCGGATTGTCATCAATGATCAGCAGCTCCGCATCCGGCGCTATGAACTGCGGAACATAAGGTCCTCTTAAAGAGTCCACATCCTGTTCAACAAATTTGCCCATGGGTGTTTTGTCTATAATCTTCTGATCAACGGTAAAGATAAACTCCGAACCTTCACCGTACACACTCTCGCAGCGCAGTGAACCTCCCATCATCTCGGCAAAGCGTCTGGAGATATCCAGTCCGAGTCCGGTTCCCTGTATGTCCACATTCTTCACTTCATCAAGTCTTTCATAGGCGGTAAAGAGCCTGTCCATGTCCTCGGCTTTGATACCTATGCCGCTGTCCTTCACCCTTATCTCCAGAGTGCAGTTATCCTCTGCGCCCTCCTGTGCTTTTACCGTCAGCGAGAAACCGCCCACTTCCGTATATTTAACGGCGTTCGTTAAAAGGTTTAAGACTATCTGTTTTATCTTTCCCGCATCACCGTATAAACGTGACGGGATCTTCTCATCGACCTTCACTTCAAAGGAAAGATCCTTTTCAGCACCCCTTACCTTTATCATGGAGATCATTGATCTCAGTACATCGGCAGGATCATATTCCTGCTCGGTCAGCGTCACCTTGCCTGATTCTATCCTTGACATATCCAGCAGATCGTTGATAAGCGAAAGCAGTGATTCCGATGCATTTCTTATATCCATCGCATAGCCGGCGATCACTTCATGATATTCCTTCGGCACCTCGCTGGCATCTTCCCTTAAGAGCAGTTCATCCACACCCATAATGGTATTGATCGGAGTACGTATCTCATGAGACATGTTTGCAAGGAAACGGCTTTTTGCGGTATTCGCATTTTCCGCTTCTTCCTTTGCTTTCCTTATCTCACCGTACTGTCTGCGGATGACCGTATTCGTCATTATCCTCCATACCAGCACGCCTGCGGTAAGCGCAAGCAGCACCAGCAGGAATATCCTTACTATCGTCAGTTCGAAGAATCTCGGCGTCTTGTTTATCTTAAATGCGCTGTCCTGATATACCGTTCCCCGTATCGGGTCCACGATCTGCACATGCAGGGTGTAGTCTCCGTATTTAAGTCCGGTATACTCCAGCGAAGTAAGCCTGCTCTGGGGAACAGTCACACCTTCATCTCCTGCCCCTTCCAGAAACATATGTATTGTGGGATTGGACATTGTGAAATCCAGCACTGCGGGAGTTATCACTATACGTCCCGCATCCGCGGGTATCGTGTAGCTGCCGTCTTCTCCGGGCTGAATATCGCCGCTGCTGCAGTTAATGCTCCTGATATCAAGTATTATCTCGGATTCACGTTCAAAATAGTGATCAAGGTTTACCGAGCTTACACCGGTCCTTCCCGCGATATAGAGCATGCCGTTTTCATCCAACGCACTGAAGGCATTGGCTGTAGGCACTGTAGGCAGTCCGTTTGCGGTATTGTACAGTTTATAGTCCACTATCTTATTGTCCAGCATATCCGTGCCGCTGACAGAGTATACGCCGTAAGAAGACAGTATCCACAGGCCGTCGCCGTGATCGCAGAAGATATCAAAGTTATTGTTATAAGGGAAGGTATCAACATTTTTGATCACGCCGCTCTGCATGTATTCTATTGAGTTGGAAGTGATGATCCATAAGAGCTTCCTGTTATCATCCCTCTTGACCCTCAATACTACATCACTGGTGAGTCCTTCATCTCTGCCGATATGCGAAATGCTGCTGCCGTCGTATACACAGATGCCTCCGCCATCGGTACCTATATATATCTTTCCGTCCGGCCCCTCATCAGCGCTTAAGAGCACTTCATTTGTGAGGCCATCCGTTTCAGTGATGTTCTTTATGACTTTACCGTCTTTTAAGATGCTTAAGCCGCCGTTGGTTCCGACTAAGAGTCTTCCGTCCTTTGTTACGCTTACACATCTCGTGGCATCATTGGCCAGACCGTCTATAGTCGTGATGTTATATATCCTGTTATCCTTTGTATAACACACCAGTCCCAGATAATTGTTATATGCGCAGAGCCACATATCACCGTTCATATCGGTATTGATGCAGCGTATACGCGTATCTCCCATATATTCGGTCAGTTCATTGCTTACGCTCTGTCCCGCTTTATCCAGTACCTTAAGCCCTTCATCAGTTCCGATATAAAGCTCGTCCCCCCTTAAGCAGGTTGAGTTCACCACCATCTGCTCCATTCCGGCAGTTTCCGTAAGGTCTTTAAAATTGGTGCTTACCACCTTCATCACGCCCTGACGCGAAGAAGCAAACCAGAGATTTCCCTGGTAATCGGCAGTCAGCATCTCTATTGAATTGTTCATGGGTATATTGCTGATCAGTTTAAATTTCCTGTTTTCATCCAGATATCCCGCCATACTGCCCGAAGTTATCCAGATGCGGCCGCAGGCCGAAGTGATCCAGTAGATGCTTTCCAGCGGGGATACATCTATCTTCTCATAGTCTTTTATATTATTGCTTAAATATCCGTGATATACTTCACCGCTTCCGGTGCCCAGATAAACCTTCCCCTCTTCATAAGGATCAGGGAAGATCGTCTCTATACCTCCTATCTCCAGATCATAACCGTTGATCATTGAAGTCACTTTGCTGCCCTGGGCGCAGAAGGCATCACCGGCCCTGGTGTTCCCGTATACACGACCATCCGCCGATACCATATGAATGATATACTGATTGTTCAGCTTCTCATCATCCACGGTATGAACAGTAAGATTATCATCCAGGTAAACTACGCCGTTTGAGGTACCTGCCCAGATGATGCCGCCGCTCGCTTCGCCAAAGCCTCTGACTGAGGAAGAAGGCAGCCCTTCCTTATAGGTGATGCGGCTGTATGAACCGCCGTCAATAACGACTATGCCGTTATCATTGGTGCCGACCCATATGCGCTGTCTGCTGTCTTCAAAAAAAACTCTTCCGTTGGTAAGGCCTTTTGTGGCATCCTGTCTTTCAAAGCTGCTGCCGTCATATTTGAATACGCCGCTGTAGCCCCCTACCCAGATATAGCCATCCGAAGCGCTGAGGATATAATTTGCATCCGAAGTAGGCAGACCGTTGTCCGCATCATACAGCTCCGCGGTATAGCCGTAACCTTCCAGCTGCCCTGTTACCGCATAGCCTCCTCCGCCGTGGGAATAGTCTTCGCCGCGTCCGCTTTCTCCGGTATTTTCCGAAGCATATATCAGCTGTCCGGAGACATGCAGCAGAAAAACAGCCGTGATAAACAGGGCTGCGATCCTTCTTATGCACTTGTTCAGGTTTTTATATACTACCATTTACGCCCCGTGGAACTTACGCCCCATGAAATTTTTTAAGTATCATCTTTACTTCATCGAGGGAGTCGAGGAATACTTCGACGCAGCGTGGATCGAACTGAGTCCCTGCTCCCTCGGTTATTATCTCAAGAGATTTTTCAAGTGAGAATGCGGGCTTGTATACTCTCGGAGAAGCCAGGGCATCAAAGACATCGGCAACCGACATCACTCTTGCGGAAAGAGGTATCACCTCACCCTTGAGGCCTTCGGGATAGCCCTTGCCGTCCCAGCGCTCATGATGATAAGCCGCCATGTTCCTGGCTTCCTTAAGATAGTTCTCTCCCTTAATGGTATTGATCGCTCTCTCAAGTATCTTCTTGCCAGCAGTGGTATGGGTCTTCATTATCGCATACTCTTCATCCGTAAGCTTTCCGGGCTTGTTAAGCACCGCGTCGGGTATGTTTATCTTGCCCACGTCATGAAGAGGCGCAGACATCTCCACATCGGAGATGTATTTATCTGTCAGCTTCTCGGTATAATAACCGTGCTTCTTTAAACCTTCCAGTATTATCCTTACATAAGCTGAAGTCTTCTGTACATGGGCACCGGTGTCAGAGTCACGGTTTTCCACCATGTCCGCCATCGTAATGATCAGACCGTTCTGCATCTGCGCTGTAGCTTCAGCATAATGCCTTATCTCTTTCATCTTTTCGGCAGTATCGCCGGCCATGGTGCAGATCGCATGATAAAGCTTTTCCACCTCGTCATTGGTGCGTATATCAAGCTCATTCATCTTAGACACGTTCTCTTCGAGAACTTCCTGATCATCGCCGCCCTGCATGAAGCTGTTGGTCAGCGCCACCATGCTGTTGATCGGATATATCAGATAATAGCCCGATACCCAAAGTCCGTATCCCAGTATCAATACGAAGAAACCCGAGAAGATGAACAGCACTCTGAGCAGGAAGTCTCTGACATAGCCCGTCAGATATTGCATAGAAACATCGGCGCCGGCATAAGCAACCGTGACGCCGTTGGCATCCTTTATAGGAGAATAGGCTGTCAGTACCCAGCCTGAGATATCATCGGATTCTATCGGATCTATCTCCCCGCCTGCAAAAAGTGTGGGCAGATAAGGTTCAAAAGCCTTTTCGAAATCGGCTCTGTCACCGGGCCGGTAAGCCTGCATATCCTCGCTCTCAAGGTCAAAGACATAATAACAGCCGTCTTCCTTTATCTTGATAACATAAAGATACTGCACTCCCTGGGAATTGGCTCTTATGCTCCTTAAGAGCTCTTCTGTTTTTGTATAGCCCATAACCGCCTTTCCGAGACGTATGTATTCATCTATCTTTGCAGCATCCACTACTTCGGCAGCGAACCTCGCCGCGCCCTGGGCACTGGCGGAATAATCCCTTCTCACATTTTCAAGATAGAGGGTTATGCTTATCCAGCCCATTACCACGGTCAACGAGACAATTGCAGTCACCAGCATAATGGTCATGCGCTTTTTCAGAGAATAACTGCCGTCCTCCGAAGCGGCATTTAAGTTTTTCATTTCTTCATCGCTAAGAGGCTTCTGCCTCCAGCCGTTGGCGGCAAGCATTTCTTTCTTTGCCCCCGGGATAAACTTAATGATAAAATAGGCTGCAAGAAGAGTGAGACCTTTATCCAGCAGATTGATGCCCAGATTCACTATCATTGCCGCAGGTATGCTCTTAAATCCCGCAGCTTCCTTCAGATATGCAGCCATCTGAGCCGCATCGGCAAACTGAAGCCTGCCCAGCAGCGCCCACTGGAAGAGTGTCCCTATGATACCGCCGAAGAATATGGGCAGCACCACCATGAGAAAGGTAAATGCCTTTCCCTTCTTCTTTCCGTATCTGGAGACCCAGGCTGCGCAAAGAGCGATCAGCACATTTATAAATACATAATACAGGGAACTGCCGTTGAAGAAACTGCAGAGCACGTTGGTTGCCACAGCCACGGTAATGCCCGGCAGCGCGCCGGCGACATATGCGCTTACTATGGTTCCGGCGCTGTCCAGATACAGCGGCAGATCAAAGATCCGGGCCAGCAGTGCCGGCAAAACGTTAAGCAGCAGGCAGACTGCCACTACTTTCACATTTATATTGATATGTGATCTTTTCACTTTTTTATCAGCTTCCAAGATTCCCGTCCTCACTAAAGAAGTGCTTCTACCTGTTAGGCATTCCGTCCCTTGCATGCACCTGCTGTTTTATCTCGTACATGAGTCCGTCTGCTTCTTTCACGTAATCCTGAAGCGTATCCCTACGGAAAGGATCCGTCACCACATGAGCGCAGCTTACCGATATCCTGTAAGGTCTTGTTCCGTCATTATTCTTCTTTTCAAGCTCATCAAGTATCACTCTCTGCAGCTTCTTGGCTTCCTTCTCACTGCATTCGGGTGCTATCACAAGGAATTCGTCACCGCCGAACCTGACGGGTATCCAGCCTTCCTTCATATTGGCCATGATCGAATCAGATACAGCTTTTATCGCATTGTCACCGTGAAGATGTCCGTATTGGTCGTTGATGCGCTTCATATAATTGATATCCACGAACATGACCGTCATGGGCGTCTTCTTCACGAGACTTTCTTCAAACAGAGGCATGGCTTTGTTCTCATAAGCAAAGCGGTTATAGAGTCCCGTCATCGGATCCTTGTCATATAAGCGTGTAAGATTGCGGTTAAGTGTATCAAGTCTTAAGTTGATGCGAAGGAGCTTCAGGGACTGCATCAGCTTCTCCATATATGGATAGAGCATATCCTCCACGACTACGTAAGGCTCATCGGCCATCACCACGTAGCCGTAATTATACTGGAAATAATGCAGGGCCATAAGGAAGAATACATGCTGCTCGCCCTTTTTCTTCTTGTACTGGGGGATCAGCTTTCCTTCTTTCAGCGTTACCTCCGGCAGTATCTCTCCGTTACGTATGCTGACTATCGCATCCATGTCGCCGTGCATTCCGTCAGCGTAGATCTCGGACTCTTCAGCCATAATATTTCCGAAATAATCGGCATTCAGCACCAGATGGAATTCGCTTCCTTCAAATCTGTGATTGTCCAGATAATGATCCCTCATCATTTCCTTAAGCGCTTCATAATCGGGTATCATAGATATATGCAGCCTTAAGACTCTCTCGGTCTGTTCAAGCAACGAAGCATCCACATGTCGCCTGTACGCATCACGACAATATGCGTACCTCATTTCTTCATAGTTTTTTCCGCCCTTACAGCCGCAGCTTTCGGCGCAGACAAAGCTTGAAGGCACCATATGAGTGCCCGTAACCTCTTTTCCGGCTATAATATCAAAAAGAATACCGCAGGCCTCCTCGCCCACTTCCTCATAATTCTGCTTAACCGTAGACAGCGCAGGATAGCTGTACTGTCCGAAAGCTGCATTGTCAAAACCGGTCATTACCACATCTTCCGGTATCTTATAGCCAAGCTCTATCAGTTCCGTTGAAGCTGCAAGCGCCATTACATCATTTGCCACGATAAAAGCGTCCGGCATTCCCTCGCCGCTCTCATGTATCCTTCTTACTATATTCTGGGGTTCCGAATTGCCCCACTGACCGTATTTGATATTCTCACTCTTCAGCTCATAACCGTGCTCTTTCAGCACTTCCTCGGTCACCTTAAGCCTTGCTATGCTGTCCACATGATCGGGGGTGCCTCCGATAAATACCACATTCTTTACGCCATGCTCTTCCACAAGGTGCGTGACCAGATCCCTCATTCCTGTCTCATTGGCAACGCATACAGCCGGTATGTCATCTATCTCCATACCTATGCTGACCACCGGCACGTTCTTTGCTCTGGCCTTTCTGCAGAGCTCGACAGCGGTTTCATTGGAATTCAGCATGGTTGAAAAGACTATGATGCCGTCATAATCTTCCATGTTTCCCAGATCGAAGAGATTAAGCTCTCCCCTGGTTATATTGATATGTTCGGAATAAGTCGCAAAACTCAGATATACGTAAGTATCGAAATCCTTTTCTGCAGCGTACTTTTTAATGCCCTTCAAGGATTGCATAAGGGAATCTATGCTCCATCCGTTTGCATATACTGCGATCTTTTTTTTCATCATTATCCCCCAAAAAAGCCCACAATTACTAAAATATTATATCAGATTTTCACAAAACGTGAAAGACTTTTTTATAACAGCTTCAATATGCTATCCGGCTCATTATTTCCATGATCACGCCAATATAAACAAACCAGGCAATGCCGGTCAGGTACTTTCTGTTTATTCTTAAAGGTATCCTGCTTATCGCAAGACTGTAAAGCACCGGCGCCATGAGCGGAATAAAATATCTCCCCTGTACACCTTCTATAAACTTACGCCCATATCTCGTATAAGTAAGCGTCATGATTACCAGTATCCCGGCTATGATGATGGCTGAAGTCATAAGAGGCAAGACTCTCTGCCTTATACCGGGTACCTCTTTCTTGTCCTGTAACAGCTGATTTAATACGAGCATTAAAAGATATGCTATGATATAGATATCTGAAATGAATACGGTTTTTCCCGCAACACTGTATCCGACTGCCTGAAAAAGGTAAAGTCCGGCATTTCGTCTTATTGTCCTCGCAAACATCTTAAGAAACTCAAAGGGCTGATGGATTATGTAGCTCATATCGTAATACGGGTTCGCTTCTCCGAAAGCGCTTCCGTCAACACGCACGACTATGTCCGGCAGCCTTGTCAGCCACAGTATACCGAGAGCAAAGGCTATCACCGGAATATACTTAAACAGCCGGTCTTTCAGTCCCTTAAACTGTTCCGAAGGTATCATAAACAGCAGCAGGAAAAATGCACAATATACCACCTTTATCGGGCCGAGAATTCCGAGTAGCCCTGCACAGATCAGCGCATTTTTCCAAGTAAAACTCTTCTTTTCACAGATCAGCTTAACCACATATGCAAAGAAGATCAGGCAAAAACCGTTCACGCTTACATCATAGGAAAGAGACGCTGCCTGATGCATGGCCATAGGCATCATCCCAACCATAAGGATCAGTTCCTTGTTACAGGGCATCAGTCTTATGGCCAGCCACACCATAATGGCATAGGACAAAAGATTAAACAGACGCCCCAGAGAATATGTAAGGTAATAATTCCATTTTAGCAGCCGTCCTATCGTCATTCCTATGCCTGTAGCCAGATAAGATGCCGGCTGGACAAAGGAATAAGTATTGCGATAGATAAATGTATCTTCCCCGCTCTGTCTTTTATTCCAAATATTCTTTATGAGTTTCATAAATGATTCGTTGGAATTCATATGCTGTTCGAGCTCGGCAGAATACTCTCCTTCTATCTCGTTCAGATTTTCCCTGCCCAGCAGGAGATTGGATACTTTCAGGCTCGAGTAGTAATGCAGGTTTTCGTCCGACTGACTCGATGGTGACATGATAAAGAACATTATCAGTCCCGTACACAAAAGGACCGGAAATGCCCATTTCTCAACCGGCTTATCAAGATTAAACCACCAGATATTCGCCGAGACAAAAAGAAGCGCAAGAGCAAACAGTGCAAAATAATTCCGCTCTTTTCTGTATGTGGAAAATCCCATGATAAAGACTGAGCTTTCTTCATCCGATCCGCGAGAAGAAACCTCTATATAATATTCATTTCCCTCTGCCAAAAGCTCCGGATCAATTACATAATAGATCCACCTGTCTTTTCCCTGCCTGGCATCGGTTATCCTCATCTTTTCCGTTGTCCAGGACTTAAGCTCCCGACCCGAAGCATCCAAAAGACTGACCTCAAAAGTCCCTGCATAATCCTTTGAATCAACATGCAGTTCGAAGCTGTCTGCTCCCTGAAGACAGGTAAAAACCTGCCTGAACTTATATCCGCCGTATACTTCCGCTTTCTCTTCAAGCTCCTGCCTGTAGATATGATACTCCCTGAAATGATCTATCGGTCTGTCTCCAAGGAGTTTAAACATCATGATCAGAAGAAGCAGATTTATCAGAAGAGCTCCCAGGGCAGGTCGTATCCATAATGCTTTTTTTTCCGCCTTATGCTTTCCCATTTATGACCTGCTCTCTGCCGGCTTTTATTTTTCCGTAGCGGCAATATATCCTGTATACGAGCCATTCGATAAACATCGCGAAATATAAACAGATAAAACACTTTGCAAGCATCATGTTCGTGGGATCCTTGCATCCGGTGATCTCCATTATCAGATCACCCTCCGTTTCCGTACCATCAACAGTCAGGTTTCCATTCTCATACCAGCTATACGGCAGATATGACAGGAATACCTTTTCCCCCTCTGCAAGATCTTTGACACTTACATAGATCCTGAATCTTCTGTTTCGCAGTTCCCCGTATTTCCCGGGACTGCTTACGCTCACCTTGATCTCCCCTTCTTTTTCCACTTCACTTACCGGAACTTCCCAGCTTTCCAGCTCTTCATTTTTTTCATCGTCATACAAAGATACACCGATCTTGCCCGATAAGCTCTTTCCCTCACAGCCGGCCTTCAGTTCTATTTCCAATACGTTTACCAGATTGCAGACAAAGCTCTGACTGATCGCGGTATCAGCCGGCGATACAGGTAAGCCTTCATCCCCATGCATCATATCGCCGCTCTCAGCGATCATCCCTATAGCATAGTTATAAGGCTGCCTGCCGCGCACCGTGTCAAGCATTACCGGCATAAAACAGAGTACCGCTATAACGATACACAGGATCATATATTTCTTATTCGCTTTTACTCCTTCTGCTTTTTCCACCTTTATCTCCGAATGTCCTGTCACAGTCTGTCACTCAGCCGGTCCAAAACAATTTTTTTCAGCGGATTTTTCGTCCGGTTTTTCCAGAATCTGTAATACTGCAGCTGTTTGGCCCCGAAACGCCTGTTATGCTCGGCTATTCCCTTTACCATGGAGCCTTCAAAATCAAAACCCCTGCCTGTCTCACAGGCGAACTTTATCATTTCATATGTCATCAGCGCCTTATAATTATAAGAGCTTTTCTCCGGGATAATACCCACCAGCAGTTCGTATACGTAGCTGCTGTCAAACACGTAAAGCCCTGCGCAGCAGATCTCTCCCTCCTCATCCTTAACCGCAAGCATTTTACAGGCGTTATTTGCCCTGCAGGCGCGATACAGTCTTTCATATACTTTTTTTGAATTCGGGTTTTTCATTCCCTTATGCATAAAAGCTGCGTTTTTTATATCATAAAACTGTTCAATATCATAAAGCTGAACAAGCCGTGCATGAGCTGCTGCTTTCTGAATGCCTGCTCTGGTGGCTCTGTCCATCTGTAACAGAACCTCTTCGATCTTTTGTCCCTGCGGTATCACAAAAGAATATCTTACTTCCTGCCTGAAACCTTCCCAGTTGAATGCCTCTCCGTTATTAAGTCTCCCCGAATATCTCAGATCATAAAAGTCCGCCCCGAACTCCGTCAGTCTCTTTGCGATCTCTCCGATCCACTTAAACTGATAATGCAGGGCTCGTTCCCTTTTGAGTTCGTCCAGTGGTCTTATCAGGATATCAAAGCACTGTGTCAGCTGCGGCTGCAGCACTCCGCTGATCCCGTAACGCTTCTTAAAGTGAAACGGAACAGCAGCCGCCACCTCACCCTTTTCCTCTATCACTATTGCATCCCAGTTGTTTTTACCGCACACGGCATCAAGCCAGAAAGGCTTATTGTAGATACATATATCATCACGTGAGCCGGCAAAGCTCAGATATTTTTCTTTATCACCCTTCATCTCTTTTATCATCAGTCAAATCTTCCGATATAATCCCTTGTGCTTCCCTCTTTCAGCGGAAGTCTTACCGGACGCCCTTCTGCTGCAGATCGGTATATGGCCAGTATCAGTTCCACTGCTCTTTTTCCCGCTTCGGCATCAATGTATGGCTGCCGTCCTTCCTGTATGGCCTTTATCATATCCGCATACAGGGGCGTATGTCCGAAGCCGTATATATCAGGCGGATTCTCTGCGTACAGTTTTTTCACCTGCCCGGGATCATCAAGCCCGTCGGCAAAGTTCCATTCTTCGATAACATTCACACTTTTTCCGCCGGCCTTTACGCTTCCCTTTTCACCAAAGAGGCATAAGCTCTCCTCGAGGTTTTTCGGATATACGTTGACGCTTCCCTCAATAAGTCCGTAGGCTCCGTTCTTAAACTTAAGCATGGCCATACCGAAATCCTCTGCCTCTATATAAGGATGTGTGAGGCGGTCCGTGTAAGCCGTAACCTCTTCCACTTCATCTCCCATCATCCACAATAACAGATCGATATTGTGAAGGCACTGGTTCATAAGACAGCCGCCGTCCTCTGCCCAGGTCCCCCTCCAGGGCAGCTGAGAGTAATACTCTCTGCCCCGGTTCCAGCGCACTGTCGCCGTCCCGTGAAGCAGCCTGCCGACCCTTCCCGCTTCTACAGCTTTCCTTATATACTGTATGGATCTGTTAAAGCGGTTCTGCTGGCTTACACATACCCGTACATTCTTTTCCCTGCCGGCCCGGATCACCGCATCCGCATCAGCAACAGAGAGTGCAATGGGCTTTTCTATGATCACATTGCAGCCTGCCTCAATACAGTCAAGGGCTATAGCCGCATGCCTTCCGGACTCCGTGGCAATTGCTACTATATCGGGATGTTCTTTTTTAAGCATCAGCTTGTAATCCGTGTATTGTACAGCCGCATCAAGTCCAAAGCTCTCTGTCAGCTTCGACATTGCCTCAGCAACAATATCGCAGAGGGCTGCTATTTCCAGCTCATTGTTGATTGCTGCCTGTATATGATTTGGCGAAACACGGCCGCAGCCGATCAGTGCATATTTCATCCCAGTCTCCAGATAATCCGGTCTTTTTAAGATAAGCGCCGCCCTTCGCAAGGGCGGCGCAGTGAAGACATAAAAGCTGTCTTACTCATTATTCCGTTACATTGACTTTGATCGTTATGGTCTTGTTATCTATCTTTGTGGTGAACTTACATTTTCCGCTCTTTCTTGCAGTCACCTTACCGCTCAGATCCACAAAGGCTACATCTGCATTGCTGCTCTTAAATACCATTTTCTGTTCAAGGCTTTCCGCAAAGACAAGTTTGGTACTCTCACCCTTCTTTAAGTCAATGGTATAATTGTTCTTTTTCCTTCCGGGTGAGACCTTATCGCCTTTGACAGTCAGATCCTCCACATAAAGATCTATCGTGTACTTCACGCCGTTTGCTTCTGCGCTTAATACCGCTTTGCCTGCTCCCAGCGCTTTAAACTTTGTTCCCTTTTTATTTACAGGCTTAGCTATACTCTCCGAGCTGCTGCTCCAGTTCTTTACACCCTTTACACTTATAGTCTTTGTATCGTAAACGGCCATATGCATGGTGCGTTTCACAGCAGGAGTGTTTTCTTTTACGCTTACGGTACAGGTATAGGCTGTTCCGTTTATATATGCGCTGACCTTTGCCTTACCTTTTCCGACAGCCGTAAGCACGCCTGTTTTGGCATCCACCTTGACTATATCGGGAGCAGCGCTTATATAAAGCACATCCAGATGTTCTTTATCGTAGCTTAAGTTTATCTGTCCGCTTGCCCAGTCAGGTATCTCAAGTTTTATCTTTTTCTCCCTGAGCGCAGGCTTGCTGACAACTATCTTAAGCTTATACTTAGCCGAACCGCTGTCGAAAGTAATAGTTGCATTTCCGGCCTTTTTGGCCTTGAATACATTCTTCTTAATGCTCACTACCTTTTTACTTTCTTTATAATCCGCATCAGCTGCATCGATATACCAGCCGGGACCTATGTCAAACTTCTGTCCCTGTACCAGATACAGCACTTCCGTCACACCCGGTACGATCTCGGGCACGGGATCAAGAGCCTTATTATCGCTGACTGAATTCTCGCTGACCGTTATATCCGGCTTATCGGGATTATCCGGTTCAACAGGGTTGTCAGGATTATCAGGGTTGTCAGGATTATCAGGATTGTCCGGATTGTCGGGATTTACAGGGTTATCCGGATCAGCATTCTTAGTCCATTTTGCGTACAAAGTGATATCGCCGCTTACGGTATCCTTGGCGAAATCCCACTTATTCGTACAGGCTTTTTCTTTATACCAGCCTCCGAAAGTATAGCCTTCCGCTGTCGGTGCTGTCGGCTCCGTAACCTTTCCGCCCTGTACAACATTCTGGCTGGCAGTAGCTGTACCGCTTACATCGTTCAGATCAAAGGATACGGTACAGACATTCTTTATCCATTTAGCGTACAGAACGGTATCGGCCGTTACGGTATCGTTGGCAAAATCCCATTTATTTGTACACGCTTCTTCCTTGTACCAGCCCTCAAAGGTATATCCCGTCTCTTTAGGAACAACTGTCGGTTCTGTTACCTTTCCGCCCTTTTCCACATTCTGATCCGGAATGACATTGGCACTTACACCCTTAAGATCAAAGGATACTTTACATACATCCTCATTTTTGATCCATTTGGCATAAATACTTGTATCACCTGTTATGGTATCAGTGTCAAAATCCCACCTGTTTGTACATGTTGCTTCCTTATACCAGCCTCCAAAAGTACTTTCATAATACCCCGGAGCTGTAGGAGCCGTCGGTTCCTTCACCTTTCCGCCATATTCGACTTCCTGGATCTTATCATCATAAGATGTATACACTCCATTCAGGTCAAAAGTTACTGTATAAACCACCTTAGCCCATTTTGCGTACAGTGTGGTATCTTCCGTAACGGTATCGGTATCAAAGCCCCATTTATGTATACATTCTTTCTCCCTGTACCAGCCTCCGAAAGTATATTCCGCAGTATTCGTCGCTGTCGGCGCCGTGGGTTCAGTCACTTTTTTGCCTTCTTCAACAATACGGTCTGCAATCTCCGTCCCGCTCATACCGTTCAGATCAAAGGACACGGTATAAGAACCGATCGGTGCTTCACTCCATTTTCCGTACAAAGTGATAGCGCTGCTTACCGTATCACTGTTAAAATTCCATTCATTCGTAAAGCCCTCTTCCTTATACCAGCCTTCAAAAACATAGCCTTTTACAGCTGACGGTTTCGTAACCTTTCCGCCGCTCTCCACATACTGGTCCGGAAGGCTCACTGCCGCATCTTTAAGCTCAAAAGATACCTTATATGCAGTTTTATCTGTTAATTTTACCTCTGCCGGTGCGCTGGCAAGATCACTCTGATACTGTCCTCTGACATCTTCTGCCAGCAGGTAAACATGATAATCTGTCCCCCAGGTACCTGTCGCCTTGCTTGTATCCAGCGTAAATGTACCGCTGCCGTTAAGACTGAACTCAGCCATATCAAGCTTAGCATACTGGAGCAGCGTCGCTCCCTCGCTCCAGCCCTGAGTAGTCCACGTGCCGTCTGTCACCACTACAGAGACCCTGTCAGGCGTAGCATCGCTGCTGTTGTCTGTTATCGAATACGGAACGGTAACCAGATTACCGGCATCTTTGCTGGCCACGGTTGCGCCTATGGCCAGACCTTCATCTTTAAGTGTAAGCTTATACTCCGGAATGTACCCCGTCGGATGAGGAACAAGCTCCGGATAATGCTCCGGTGGATCATTGAGCAGAGAAGAGAAAATAACGGATGAGAGCTTGACATTAAAGGCAGGGCTCACCCCTTTCTGTGCATTGCATAGGTCATAACCTGTATCACCCCAGCCATCAACATAGACAATGGCATCAAAAGAACCGGTCGGCCCATCGGAATCAACAGGATGCCACCTTCCGCTTGACCGTAGCCACCATTCATGGGATCCATCTGCCCCATTTTTGCAGCAGATGTAATCCTCGTCATAATAACCATCGTCATCGTAACTGAAACGATGATAACCATAATCGAGTCTTCTTACTTCTGCCTCATCCAGAAGGAAAACACGGTCATTGGAAAGAGGAACAAAATTAAAAATACTATCAGCGTCCTGAGCTGATTTGGCGCTCTTGGTACTTGAAGCAATGGCCGCTCTTTCGGCAGTTGTAAATACAGCTGCATTGTTCAGAAATTCGCTGCCGTTGAGCCAGGCCCTGATTTCACTGTCACCCCAGTCCGTGCTGTTATCATCAAAGCGTATTTTATCAATGGTCTCGTCGCAGTCAAGAAGCAGACTCCCTCCTTCCACTCCGTATTCGTTCGAAGCCTTATCCAATACCCTGTATTTAACAGGAGACGAACCGCTCATTCCGTAATATACTAAGCAGCCACCCCAGTCAGCCCAGCCTTCCGATCCGTTCCAAACACGCGTAATTTCATGCGGATCCGTGATTGTCCCGGTGCCAAGACCCGATATGGTCTTCTCCCCATCCGCAAATACCTCCAGTCCGGGGACATACATATCCCCGATACAGAGTATCAGCGTCAGCAGCATTGCCACCAGCCTGTTCGCTTTCATTTTTCTTGCTCTCATGATCTTCCTCCAAATTAACACAGTGACAAGTTTTTTTCTTACCGGAACGGCTGACAGCCGTCCATGCCAAAATCCGTTATAGTATATCACTATCAAAAGTCAGTGTCAAAACGCCGTGCTCCGCTTATTCTTAATGCAAGCGGATTTATCGGCGCATGGTTTTTACGCAGCTTTCTGATCGTTGCCAGAAACTCTCCAAATCCGTAGTCGCTAAGGCTTTGCAGTACCAGCATCCTTGCGGAGATCCTTATCTTCCCATAAGCCCCGTCCGGCAAGTGCTCTTTAAGGAAATGATCCTGTTCTATATAGACATCTATGCGTTTACGGAAACGCTCAACATTTTTAGTCGTAGTAAGCGTCCCCATTCCTTCGGTAATACAGTATACGGGCTTACTCTCAGCCTTTATGCTCTTTGCATGATATGCACAGCGGACGGAGAACATCACGTCATTGGATACAGACACAAGCGAGGAATGTATGTCGTTCTCCGTGATCAGGCTTCTTCTTATCATTTTGGAAGTATCGGGAACCGAGAGATATCTTAAGCGTAGTTCATTCTCTTCTCCCGGTTCTTTCACATAACAGTCGACCAGTCTTTTGTACGGTATATGTCTTGAGGATCTTTTCCCGCTCCCTTCTTTTACACTGTCCGGCGCAAAATAAATGATATCGGCCTCATCTTCAAGATAGCTTTGCATGATGCGAAAGGCCTCCGCAGTAAAATAATCATCCGCATCCGCTATGATTATCCATTTACCTGAAGCTTTCTGTATGCCCAGATCCCTGCATATCCCGGTGCCTTTATGCTCTGTATCGTTGTCGATCCAGATACTTCCTTTATCACATACATAAGCTTTAACATCCGCAAGCAGCTTTGTATCAATATCCGACTTATCATCCACAATGATATGTTCTATCCAGTCTTCATCGGGGATCGAATCCGCCAGCCTGCGCAGTGTATCAGGCATATTATAATGTGGTGTTATTACCGACAGTAAAACCATTATAACCTTCTCCTTACTCTTCTCAATATACGATCTGGCTCATTACTTCAAAGATAACTCCAAGGTATACAAACCAGATCAGGGCAGTAAAATACTTCCTGTTTATTTTTAACGGGATTTTGTTTGCAGACATACAATAAAGAACCGGTGCGAAAAACGGGATAAAATATCGTCCCTGTACACCGATGATCGAACCGACATCGGAAGGCGTATAAGTCAGCGCCATCGTTACCATGATACTCAGAAACAGCAAGGCAGAGGTTCCGAGCATTATTGCTCTCTGCTTAATATCCGGAAGAACCTTTTCATCCCGGAATACGGCATGGATCAGAAGAACCAGCAGATATATCCTGATCCACCAAAGAGGAATAATAATGCTGTAATTCGCCAGCCTGCTTCCGACAGCCTCTTCCAAATAAGTCCATACGGAATTCCGTAACGTACGGGCTATGATACCGGAAAACATGAGCGGATGCTTCAGGATAAAAGCCATATCATAATAGGGATTGACTTCACCGAAGATACTTCCGTCCACACGGCTTGCAATATCGGTATATCTTGTCAGCATCAGGATGAACGCAGTAATAAACAGGACCGAAAAACATTTAAGCATACGATCACGGAATACCCTGAATTGTTTTGCCGGGATCATGAATACCAGCAAAGCCAATATACAGTATACTATCTTAACCGGACCGAAGGTCCCCGGTAAAAGCGTGCATATCAAAACATTCTTAACGGAAAAGTCCTTCCCTTCATGAATGATCCTGAGCAGGTAAGCGAAATATATGATCGCCATGCCGTTCACCACAGCATCATAAGAAAGAGATGTAGCCTGCTGCATGCTCATGGGCATCAGCGCTATCAGCAGGATCAGCTCCTTATTGAATGGCATCAGCCTGATGGCAAAACATATCATTATCACAAAAGCAATAAAATGAAACAGGCGCGCCAGTGTATAGGTCTGAAAATAATTACACCCAAGCAAACGTCCTACAGTCATTCCTATGGCGGGCGCCAGGTATGATATGGGTTGTTCGATATCAAAGCTATAACGATGGATAAAGACTTCTTCCCTGTCGATCTCTCCGCTGTCCCAAAAATGTTTTATCATTTCTACGAAAGTTGAATTATAATTATAATGCTGTCCCGGCCTGCACTCATACTCCCCTTCCGTCTCGTTGAGGATCTGTCTTCCCAGCAGAAGATTTGATAATTTCAGAGTCGCGTTATAATGATTATTCTCATTCGGCTGACTCGAGGGTGACATTATGATCAGCATGATAAGACCTGCTCCGATAAGCACCCCCGGAGCCCATTTTTCGACGGACTTATCAGCATTGAACCACCACAGATTCGCGCTTATAAAAAGTATCAGACAGGCAACAGCTCCAAAATAATTATTTATCGTTCTGCATAAGGACAGTCGCTTTATACAGACTGAATTTTCATCTGTCACCTCAGGAGCCGTGATCTCTATTACATATTTCTGCCCGCCATAAAGAACAGCGCTGTCCAACTCCAGTTCAGCTGTTATCTCATTATCATATGTTTTTTTTTCGCTATGCCAGTCATGTACGTCCCAGCTCTGTACACACTGTCCAGCCTTATCTTTAAGCGCAGCCCTGCAAAGCGGCTGCATGGCAGATGATGCTGTTGCCAGACGCAGTTCGATCATATCCGCAGCTTCCTGATATATAAATCCATATGAAAAACTCACATCCTTATATATATATGCTTCCTTTCCATGAACGGGATTTTTGTATTCGATAAGATTCTCCCTGAACTGATCACAGGTCCTGGTTTTCATCAGAATAAACAGCAATAACAGAAGCAGACCGTTGAAGACCATCACGCCCGCATACTTCGGAAACGAAGTCCCTGTTTTCTTTAACACACTCTTCATTACTGCGTACTCTCCGAAACCTTCGGTCTTTTCCTCCGAAGAAACAGTCTGTAAGCCGTCCACTCAAACAGGAGTGTCAGATAAAAACACAGAAAACATTTTGAGATCAACAGATTCGCAGGTGCCTCACTTCCCACGATATTCATAACAAGTTCTCCGCTTGTGGCAGCTCCATCCGTTGTCAGCTTTCCTTTTCCATATCTTTCCTCCGGCAGGTATTTTAACGCAACAGTTCCTTTAATGACAATACGACAGCGTTTTCCGTTCAGACTGCCATATTTCAACGGCGTTTTAACAGCTACACTGAACTCACCGTTTTCCGTTATATCGCTCTGCTTTACTTCCCATTCATCTATCAGTACATCAGCTTCATCATCAAACAAAAGAACGTGAATATCACCATCACCGGGATTCACTCCCTCTGCTTCATAAAGCACGATCTCTGCTACATTCTCAAGACTGCAGATAAAAGTCTGGCAGATTTCATTCCCCTTAATCGACTCCATAGATGCCAGTCTCCATTCATCCGGCACATTGTCCGCTATATTATCCATGCCATAAAAAACAGGGGGGCGCTGCGTGATCACATCAAAGATAACAGGCATGAAGCACAGCACTGCGATGATCACGCCTATAAACAGGAACACTTTATTCTCTTTAAGAATGCCTGAATAGCTGTTCAAAACTACCCTACCCCTTACTCCGCCAAGGCGATCTCACATATCCGATCGACTTCCTGATCCTTAAGATAAGGATTGATCGGAAGGCTTAATATACGTGATGATACAGCCGTGGTATTTGCAAAATCCGAATCGGCATAGTCCCATCCCTCAAAGGCTTTCTGCTTATGCAGGCCTTTCGGATAATAGATCATAGTCGGTATATCCTGCTCTTTCAGTCTTTTTTGCAGCTCTTCTCTTTCTGTTCCATCCTTACATAAGATGCTGTACTGTGCCCATGAAGAAATGAAGCCCGGCAGTATTGCCGGAGTAACAAATGACTCCTTCAGCCTGTCCGTATACCGCGCAGCCACCCTGTTCACAGCCTCCAGCTCATACTCCTCAAATGCCCTGAGTTTCGGCAGAAGTATTGCTGCCTGCAGAGTATCAAGCCGGCTGTTGATCCCTGTCTCCACATTACAGTATTTATTTTCTTCGCTTCTTCCGAGCGCACGCAGACTTCTTATTCTTCGCGCCGTTCCTTCATCATCCGTAAATACTGCGCCGCCGTCCCCGTAACAGCCCAAAGGTTTTGACGGAAAGAAAGAGGTAATTGAAATATCTCCGAAGGAACAGGCTTTTTTATCGCGGATGCTGCCTCCAAAACCCTGGGCTCCATCCTCGATAACTTTCAGACCATACTTCTTCGCTACCGGCAGTATACTGTCATAATCCGCCGGCTGTCCGAAAAGATCCACCGGAATAACTGCTTTCGGAACAAGCTTATCTTCCTCTGTCACCTTCCGGATCTGTATCTCCAAAGACTCGGGACTCATATTATATGTAAAAGGATCGATATCGGTAAATACAGGCACAGCCCCCAGAACTGCTGCTGCCTCAGCCGTTGCAGCATAAGTAAGATCAGGAACAAAGACAGCATCACCGGGGCCGGCATCAATGCTCATAAGTGCAAGCGTAAGTGCTGCCGTTCCGCTTCCGCAGCTTATGCAGTATTTCCTGCCAACATATGCAGCAAGCTTATCCTCCAGCTCACTTACCTCTTTCCCGAGAATAAAAGCAGAGCTTTCGATCACTGCTTCTATGCCTGCATCGATATCATCCTTAAGTAAGCGGTATTGTGTTTTCAGATCCCTGAACTGCATCAGCCTCGTATCTCCCGAAGTAATTTTACAATATTAACAGAAGCATCGAAATTCTCTTTCCATCTTCCGTATGCCGCAGTCCTCATTTCTTCCTGCTCTTTGGCACTCATCCCTATATAGCGTTTTATTACTCCGCATAATTCCTCATCGGAAAAATCCACATCCGGAAGAAAACCTGTACTGTCGGTAACGAGTTCCGTAGTCCCTCCTGCCTTCGTTGCTATCGCAGGCACGCCGTAACTCATACATTCCATCAGGGAGATGGGCAGGCCCTCTGCCTCGCTTACATTTATAAACAGATCCACTGTCTGCGAGTTGTAATACTCATGAATAACCCTGTTCTTCACTTCTCCCATAAAGCGAAAGCGGATATTGTGCTTATTCCCTAACTTTTGTTCAGCCCTTTTCTTCATTTCTTCAAGCAAGACCCCTCCTCCGAAATGTGTCCATTCGATAACACTCCCTTCCCATAAAGCCAGGGCATCAATTATCCTGTCGAGCCTTTTAACAGGAACAACATCTGAACATGATAATATTCTGAATATCCCATCCGTTGATCCCGGCACTCTTCGTTCCGGGTAGAGCTTTCTGCTGCCAAGATGCATAACGGAGCATTTCTTCAGTTCCCTCCCGGCAATAAGTTTGCCTGCATTCCGGCAATACTGTTTTAGCATCATTTCCGATACAAAAAAAACATGATCACAATAATGATGTTTGATCCGATTATATCCGTAAGCTGCATAAGGATTTCTCTTTTCGTCGATCTCAAAAGAATGCGCCAGAGAGACAAAGCTTACTTCAGGATATTTCTTTTTAAGTCTGACACCGGCCAGGGCTTCCGCCGAAAACCAGGCAGTCAAAAGGACTGTATTCTCTTTCCTTATCACATTTTTTTCAAACATCCCGCTTACTGTCTTCTCAAAAGCATCGGCCCAGAGATTGTGAACTGCCATGCTTTCCGTAAGTTTCATCAGCGGTATCTTATGTCTGCCTGCCCGGTACAGCTGCTCTCTTGCATCCTTCCCTGCAAAATGCAGTGGCAGCTTAACTATATAACGATATACTGTCTTCCTGGGTATTCCCATGAAGCATTTCTTTCCGCCGGCTATGTGCTTATGTTTATCCCTTCCTCTCATTGGATAAAGATAATATACTTTATCATATATATCACCGGCATAGTACAGTATCGCCTGCATGAAAGGCGGGATCTCATACTGATAATTCATGATGACCAGTTCTTTTCTTTCTTCTTTTCCGGACTTTGCAACGGACTGCACTTTGTTCTTCCCGAAAAGAATATAGGCCAGATGCCTGAAGCCGTCACGGACAGGCCTTAGTTTCGCAGTCCTTTTGTATCTGCTGACTCTGAGCGCTACCGGGATCTCTTTGATCCTGAGTTTCTGCCTGCCTGCCTCTGCGATCATTTCCGTGGCAAATTCCATCCCTCCGGTACGGAACAGACATTTTTCCAGAGCATCTTTTCTTATCCCACGGATGCCGCAGTGATAATCTCTCAGTGATACGCCAAAACGCCTCCTTGCAAACAAAGACAGGAATAAAACTCCTATCCTGTGAGACGTCTTCATTGCTCTCTTTTCCATTTTGCCTGCGAAACGGTTTCCGATGACAAGATCACATTGATCCTTTGAGAGCGGTTCATAAAAAGGTCCCAGATCACTGAGATCATAGGTACCGTCCGCATCTCCGAAAATGATCACAGCCCCCTTTGCCTCACGTAATCCTCTTCGGAGAGCATAGCCATACCCTCTCTGCTTTTCAAAGATAACTGCTGCCCCGTGAGCTTCTGCGATTTCCCTTGACTTATCAACGCTTCCGTTGTCGACAACGATGATCTCACCCGCAACTCCGTTCCTGCTCATCCACTCACGGGCATGGTCGATCACGTAAGCTATATTTGCTTCTTCATTCAGACAGGGCAATACTATCGAACATTCCATTCCCGCATCTCCGTAAAATCCGGTCTTTTACGATAAGCGCCGCCCCTCGCAAGGGCGGCGCTGTGAAGACATAAGACTGTCCCCCTAATTATTCCGTTACATTAACTTTAATACTTATGGTTTTGTTATCAATCTTGGCGGTAAACTTGCACTTTCCTTTCTTTCTTGCAGTCACCTTACCGCTCAGATCCACAAAGGCTACATCTGCATTGCTGCTCTTAAATACCATTTTCTGTTCAAGGCTTTCCGCAAAGACAAGCTTGGTGCTCTCACCCTTCTTTAAGTCAATGGTATAATTGTTCTTTTTCCTGCCGGACGTGAGCTTGTCACCTTTGACCGTCAGATCCTCCACATAAAGATCTATCGTGTATTTCACTCCGTTTGCTTCTGCGCTTAATACCACCTTACCGGCTCCCAGCGCTTTAAACTTTGTTCCCTTTTTATTTACCGGCTTTGCTATACTCTCCGAACTGCTGCTCCAGTTCTTTACGCCCTTGACCTTTATGGCCTTTGTATCGTATAAAGCCATATGCATGGTGCGTTTCACAGCAGGAGCGTTCTCTTTTACAGTTACTGTGCAGGTATAAGCCGTTCCGTTTATATATGCGCTGACTTTGGCCTTACCTTTTCCTACCGCCGTCAGTGCACCAGTTTTGGCATCCACCTTGACTATATCGGGAGCTGCGCTGTAATAAAAGACCTCAAGATGTTCCTTATCATATGAAAGCTCAAGCTTTCCTGTCGCCAATTCAGGTATCTCAAGTTTTATCTTTTTCTCTTTGAGAGCAGGCTTGCTGACAACTATCTTAAGCTTATACTTAGCCGTTCCGTTGTCGAAAGTGATAGTGGCATTTCCGGCTTTCTTAGCCTTGAAAATATTCTTCTTAATGCTTACAACCTTTTTACTCTCTTTATAATCGGCATCAGCTGTATCTATATACCAGCCGGGACCTATGTCAAACTTCTGTCCCTGTACCAGATATAACACTTCCGTCACACCCGGAACGATCTCGGGCACGGGATCAAGAGCCTTATTATCGCTGACTGAATTCTCGCTGACCGTTATATCCGGCTTATCGGGATTATCCGGATCAACAGGGTTGTCAGGATTATCGGGATTGTCCGGATTTACAGGGTTATCCGGATCAGTTTTTTTAGTCCACTTTGCGTACAAAGTGATATCG
>JAEEIK010000051.1 GCA_016281335.1 Lachnospiraceae bacterium
AGCTCTTCGGAAACTTCCCCCTTATCCTCAAGTAATTCCAGTATATCTGCAAGTCTGGTAGACAACGTGACTTCTTCCGTCACACGGGCTGTAGTTTCCTCACGTTCCTGCTTTCTCTCATAATCCACCCATTCACCGACTGTCATATAGGCCCCCTTCAGTTCAGCGTTTTTTCTTACGCTGACTATATATCCGTCAAGCTCTCTGGTGGTATCATCTACCGCCATGGCTCTTCTGCTGTTCTGCAGATATCTTAACACATTTTCTATTTCCGTGCTACCGCCCTTTTTCCCGTCTGTGTTGAAATAGAGTATCCTAAGGCCATCTTCATATTCTATTTCCGGCTGTTCCTGACACGTCTGCCGGAACGTATACATCATATAATCCATTTTAAACACATCGTAATTGGTAATAAGTATCACATACAGATCCGGCAGATGACTGTAATCATTATCCCCACTCTTCATGCCCCTGCTGTCTATCCTGGCTTGCCGGAACCTGAGCATTCTCGGTATATTTTTATCATTCTGCAGATGCGGCTCTATATCATATACACTTGTTACTGCTTCATCTGAAGCATACTCCCTGACTTCAACATCAAGGCGTATTCCACGCCTTTCCGGATCTGTACCGGGAAAAATCTTCTCCGCCTCTACCCTGATCTTTCCTACTTCTCTCTGAAGAAGTACAGAAACCAGCTTTTTAAAAAATGGCTCCGCAACTTCCGGATCCGATGCAACTGCGTTAATCAGATAATTATCCAACAAATCCAGTTCTTCCCATTTTTTCATCCATAATCCTCCTTTGAAATAGTTTTCGTGTACGACAAAAAAGCCCATACACATCCCTTTGTTAATGTCGGTGAACACACGACGAACGCCGTAATGATGCGCTTTATTGGGGAAACCGTAGGCGCAAGATCTTCACTTCTTGTAACGCATAGGATATTCCATTTGAATGGATATGTCAAGAAAAAAGCTGTCTGTCGCTCCTCTACCGGAATCATTTATCAGCAATTCGATTGCACGCAGGCATAAATGATGAGGCATTAAGAATACAAATATTCCGGATCCCATTTCCATACTCCCACCGGATGGCCGGTCGCATCCATGATCCAGATACAATGTATCGATGAACCCTTTAGATTTTCAAAGAAAAAAGCCATGTAGTTTTACGCTACACGGCTTCTCTCTGCTCCTTTTATGCAGATCTACTCTATATAAGCTTTCGCCGTTCCAGAATAGTTCTTTAAACCAACCAGTTTGACATATTGTCTGCCAGTCTCGTCTCTTCCAAAGCTACAGCTTAATTGCGACCGCACTATGTGTGCACGAAAAATCGTGATCCACGAATTTAGATAGCAAGACTCTCGGCGAACCATTAGCCTGTAGGTAACCAATCCACGAATAACAGAGTGGCTACATGCCGGAGACTGTTAGAATGGCTCTTGCCAGATGCTGTCAAAGATATACAAATGTGATTGATCAAGTAATAAAGCAAGATTAAAAAAAATCCCACTTGACAATGGTCACTTCATAACAGTTATATAGTATTGTACATACTTATTCCGGAGGTTTTATGATATGAAATGTAAAAAATGCGGAAAGAAGCTTTCAAAAGGCGATCTGTTTTGCATGGACTGCGGTACTCCCGTTGAAAAGAAGAAAAAAGGAAAACCGCTTTTCTTTATAATTATCCTGATCCTGCTCGTTATCGGCGGAGTATTCTTATACAGAAGTAAATTTATCTACCGTTCGGTAAAGGTGGATGACTATGACGGCAATGTTGATCTCGAACGTAAGGGAAAAGAGACGGACATCTTTGAAGGGCTGAAACTGATACCTGATGACGAAGTCACCACCGGGAAAAAGGGAAGCATACTGCTCTTCATCGATTCGGACAAGGAACTCCTCGCCTCTGAAGAGACCTGCTTTACGATCAATGCCGTAGGTAACGAAAAGAAAGGCAAGGTGACCATAGACCTTAAATACGGTAAGGCTCTTGCCACCATTGATGACGAACTCAGCGATGATTCGGAATTCAGGATCAAAACTCCCAATGCCACCTGTAGTGTAAGAGGCACGAAATATCAGGTAGCTTATGATCGTCAGAGGGCCATGACAAGAGTGGATGTTTACCGGGGCGTGGTTAATGTAAAGGCCGGTACCAACAGCATGGACGTAAAGGCCGGTGAATCAGTCGAAGTGGTAAATGATGTGATAAAGCAGGTTCCTCCTGCTTCCCAGACGGGGCAGAGTTCCCAGGTGGCTTCGTCATCTGCCACTACTGCCCCTGCGGCTTCAACTCCTGCACAGACTGCCCCCGGGACGACCGCGTCTAACGTAACCGAGCGCTGGAAAGGCGCCTTTCTCAGTGCCATCTACACCAGTGACATCAGTAATATCGAAGCGGCCGCTGTCATCTATGTGGATGATGACGATATCCCCGAGATAGCCATAAAACATAAGCTCTCCGATAGTGAGCCCAACATAAATACCGAAGAATTATTTGCCTTTAAAACAAACTGTGTACTAGCCAGCCCCGTAGGCTGGAATATGCACTATAAAGAGCGCAGCGGCGTCATCGGTCTTACTGTTTCAGCCCGTTACAACCAGGCGATGATAACCCTGAAAGATGACGGCTTCAATACCATCGGTTATTTTGCCACTCCCAAGCCCCAGGATGATAAAGTCAACTACAATATGACTGAGGATGAGCTGATCAGCTACCTCGGAGGGCCTCCGGAAGAGGCCGTCGTTCACGATCCCCCCGGAATGGCAGTCGTAGATGACCACAACGACGGCGGCGCTCCCGCCAATCCGGTCGAGGGAAAATGGAGAAACGACAATGCGCCTTATTTTCTTGACCTTAACAGTGATTATACCTGCACCCTGATATCCATGGGCAAGGATTACTATGGGACTTTCAATTATACCTTTGACGGTAACTACGTAAACTTCAGCATAGATACCATTATCGGCAAAAAGCTGAAATACGACGGCAAGAACCTTAAAGCCGAGACTCTTAACTCTCCGTATGATGTATTGGAGAGATACTAAGACAATTTGAACGCCAATAAAAAAGAGGGGTATGATCCCCCTCATCAGTCATCCCTTCGGGATGACAGCTTCTCCCCAAGGGGAGAAGCCTTTTTTATTATTACTGTATCGTTGAGTAGCCGAAACCGTTACAGATGGCATCCACCGGTACACCTGCTTTGCAGAGTGCACAGCCATCGGAAGGATAGCTCACATAATCCGGCAGGTCCGTGAGCGAGTACAGTGACCTGATGGGTACGCCTTCTATATGCGGTGCAACCGAGTAGATTGCTGCTATGCCGATGGCTTCGCCGCCGTAGAATCTTACGGTTCCGAGGGCACTGATGAGTGTAGCTCCGGTGGTAGCTGCATCGATAAGGATCAGCACCTTCTTGCCCTTTATCATATGTACTATGTTTTCCCTGAACATCATCTGACCGCTGTTATTATACTCAGGACTTGTAATGTACATTGTCTTGTGGCTGTTGGCCGAAATGATGCCGGCCTTGGTAAGCTTGTTGGCAAGATATGAACCCACCACTTCCATACTGTTAAGACAGAGTATTGTATCTATCACATTTGTGGAAAGATACATTTCGGCAAGTTCCTCGCCTGTAGCCCTTGCTTCACGCTGTCTGGACTTCATATCACTCAGATCCATGTAATAATTAACATGGGAATTAGGCGTAATGAAATGACCTGGCACATACCTGAGCACCACGTCCTTGTTCTTGGCATAGTCGATCTTTTTGTAATCCTGCATAAAATGTAACCCCCTTTTTAGAATGATAACTTATTTATTTGAGTGTTCCGTTTACATCATGGATGTAAATGGATACCATTCCGTTCTCCTGCTTGTATTCAAAGACATCCTTGTCTTTCAGGTATTCCACCGGAACCAGTATCTCTATACCGTTCTCGGTGACTATCTTCTGCTTTTTGGAAAGCGCCCTTCTGGTCCCCGGACTTACATATAAGGGTTTGGCCGGGATCTCCATTTCTTCGCTCTTTTCCACGAAACGTTCCCTGGCCTTCGGGGAATCGGCAAATATGCGTTCCGGCAGCTTCACCGGATCGATCTCGCCCTTTTCCTTTGCCTCAGCCGCCATGGTCTGACGGTATTCAAAGAGCTTCTTCGGCGCTTCCTCGCGATAGCATTCCTTTATCGTATCTACCACCACGTCTTCTATAACCTTGACCGTTTCTTTCTCCGACTTGTTAAGCTCTATCTTCAGTATGCGCTCGGCCATGTAATCGATCTGCTCATCACCGATGATGCACTTCATGTCGGACATCCAGACTCTCCTGTCATAAGGCATGATATAGAAATAATCATAATCCTTCTGGGTATGTCCCGGAAGCAGCCTGCCGTCTTTCTTCCAGATCACCTCGCCGTTCTTCTTCTCACAGGCAAGCCTGCTCTGATAATTCAGCTTGAAGAAAGCTATCACCGGCTGTTCTTCCACGGTGCCGTATATGAACAGCCCGCTGCCTGCCGCTATACCGAAGGCTTCTTCCATCAGCTCATGCATCTCATCGGATATCACATCCACGAATGCATCCATGCCTTCCGGTTCCTCGGGAACAACCGTACCGAGGAAGGAATCGGACTCATACACGGCTTTTTTGGCGCTTACGGAATCGTAATTATGCGCAAACAGCTGCAGTATGTACTGAAACACTTCCCCGTCGGGATCTATGGTCCACTCGTTGTAATCCACATAGGCCTTGGTGGAATCGATGGAAGCCAGAAATATACGGTCTATCTCTACCTGCGACTTGTTCATCTTTTCCGCCTTAATCCGGCTCTGAGAAAGGAACGCCGCCGGAGATGTATGCGTTCTTGGTGGTGAACTTCACCACGTCGAAGGTAACGGGATGAGGTATCTCGATAGGCGGGATGGGTACCACCTTGTAATTTGCAAAATCAGGATACTGGTCTATATCAGCCATGTATGTGATGAAAGGATACTCACGGCCATGGAGGATCAGGCACTCACCCTTTTCCTTATTGAAACGCTGAAGCTCGGTAACGGAGATCAGTCTTCTCTTTTCTGCTCCGCCGGGACCCCAGGCATCGATCTCACCGCAGAGGTAACTCATCTCGTTAAGAAGATCGCGCTCTCTGGATGTAAGGAATACCCAGTTATCACAGTTACCTTTTATGGTATCGGCGTCCTCACCGTAACGTCCTTTCAGCTGGTGAATGGACTGGGCCACCAGATAGAACCTCATGTTTCGGCTTCGGGCCGCGGATATCATGGAAGGCATATCCGGTATCTTCGGAATGTTACAGAACTCGTCCAAAACGAAGTTGACTCGTATGGGCAGTGACAGTGTAGCCTGTCTCTGAGCCTCACCTATAAGGATTTCATATACCTGCTTGATGAACATGGTAACCAGGAAGTGGCAGGTGGTCTTCTCATCGGGAACGATGATGTACACTGCTGTCTTCTCATGGCCGAACATACGGATATCAAAAGTGTTGGCACAGAGCATATCCGTAAGTCTTTTGTTCAGGTTGAATATGGAAACCATACCGTAGAGCACTGCCATTATGGAAGAAATGGTCTTTTCGTTCTCACCGAGGATGGTACCTTTATACAGCATACCGATGGTATTCTGTGAACTCATCTTACCTGCCAGGGTCTTTAAGGATTCCAGAGCCGACTGTGAGCAGAGAGCCGTAAGACTTCTCATGTTAACGGCGTTCTCCTCGGCTGCTGCCTCAAAGAGCATATACATGTTTGCTGTAAGCAGTGTCTCTGCCATCAACGGATAGAGCAGATCGGAGGAGTTTTCCTTCTGTCTTGCGGAAAGCGTAGCCGCAAGGTCGTTGACCAGGTTGTTGGCTTCATCACGCCTTCCTGTCCTGTAATATTCATAAGGAAGATACAGGGGATCCCACATGTCTCCGTAACCTATATCACGGAAGTTGAGCACTACCACCTTGTATCCGTGATCCTTTGCGAAACCGCCGGTACGCACATAAAGCTCGGCCTTGGGGTCGGTAACGACATAGGATTCGCCGGCACGGATGAACATGTTAAGCGTAGGCATACAGAAGATACGTGTCTTCTTGGAACCTGTTGCACCGAATATCAGTGTATGGGTATCCCTGCCGTCTAAGTATGCCGTATGTCCGTCTGACATAACGGGTATACCGCCGGTAGGATATACGGGATCGGAAAGATTTACATAGGTAGCTGAGCGCTGTATCTCTTCGATACTCGCCCAGCGGGTCTGTCCGGTATTACTCTTATATCTTG
>JAEEIK010000007.1 GCA_016281335.1 Lachnospiraceae bacterium
AAGGAGGGTGTGAGAAATGGTCAGCAAAGAATCAAGACAGAAAGTACGCGAAAAGAAGCACTTGAAGATCCGCAACCGTTTCAGCGGTACAGCCGAAAGACCCCGCCTTGCGGTATTTCGGAGCAACAACCATATGTATGCTCAGGTTATAGACGATGTAGCCGGCAATACACTGGTTGCAGCATCCACTGTGGAAAAGGACGTAAAAGCGCAGCTTGAGAAGACCAATGATGTGGAAGCAGCTAAGGTCTTAGGCTCAGTTATCGCAAAGCGCGCGCTTGATAAGGGCATCGACACGGTCGTCTTCGACAGAGGTGGTTATGTTTACCACGGTAAGGTAGCAGCATTGGCAGACGCGGCCAGAGAAGCCGGCTTACAGTTCTAGGAGGAGATAAGTTAATGAGACGTGAAATAATTGATGCCAGTCAGCTGGAATTAAATGACAAAGTGGTAACCATCAAGCGAGTTACCAAGGTTGTAAAGGGTGGTCGTAATTTCCGCTTCACCGCACTCGTAGTTGTAGGTGACGGCAACGGTCATGTGGGAGCAGGCTTAGGCAAGGCTTCCGAAATCCCCGAGGCAATACGTAAGGGTAAGGAAGATGCAGCTAAGCATCTCGTATCCGTAGCAAAGGATGAGAATGAGTCCATTACTCATGATCAGATCGGAAAGTTCGGTTCAGCTCAGGTGCTCCTTAAGAGAGCTCCCGGCGGTACCGGTGTCATTGCAGGCGGTCCCGCTCGTATCGTCTGCGATATGGCAGGTATAAAGAACATCCGTACCAAGTCCCTTGGATCAAACAACAAGCAGAACGTGGTACTTGCTACCATCGCAGGTCTGGCAGCGCTCAAGAGCCCCGAAGAAGTAGCTCTGAAGAGAGGCAAGTCAGCAAGCGATATCAGGGCATAATGACGAGAAACGGAGGAAATGAGTCATGGCAGATAAGAAATTAAAGGTGACTCTGGTGAAGTCTCCCATAGGTGCAGTACCCAAGCACAGAAGGACTGTGGAAGCTATGGGACTTTCCAAGCTGCATAAGACGGTTGAACTTCCCGACAATGCTGCAACCAGAGGTCAGATACAGCAGATAGGATACATGCTGAAGGTAGAAGAGGCATAAGCTTCTTCAAGATCGTAAAAAGGAGAGACACAGATGGATTTATCAAATTTAAGCCCTGCTGAGGGTTCAAAACACAGTGATAATTTCAGACGCGGCCGCGGCCACGGTTCCGGAAACGGCAAGACCGCAGGTAAGGGACATAAGGGCCAGAAGGCAAGAAGCGGCGCACCCAGGATCGGTTTTGAAGGTGGTCAGATGCCTTTGTACCGCCGTATACCCAAGAGAGGTTTCAAGAACCGCAACACTCTTGATATCGTATCGGTGAACGTAAGCCGTCTTGAAGTATTTGACAACGGTGCGGAAGTAAATATTGAGACCATGCTGGAGAAGGGCGTAATAAGCAACCCCAGAGATGGCGTGAAGATACTGGGCGGCGGCGAGCTCACCAAGAAGCTCAACGTAACAGCATCAGCATTTTCAGCATCAGCTAAAGAGAAGATCGAAGCAGCGGGTGGCAAGGCTGAGATAGCTTAAGTCTCGCACCTGTATCCAGGTAGGAGGTCTATATGTTTAAGAATATAGCTAACGCGTTTAAGATCAAGGATATACGTAAGCGACTGCTGTATACTGGGATCTGTCTTCTGATCATCAGACTCGGCAGCCAGCTTCCGGTACCCGGATGCGACAGAGAGTTCTTCGCCAACTGGTTTGCACAGCAGACAGGTGATGCGTTCAACTTCTTTGATGCTTTCACCGGCGGTTCCTTCACGAACATGTCGGTATTTGCGCTGGGTATCACCACCTACATTATGGCATCCATCATCATTCAGATGCTCACGCTCTCCATACCGAAACTGGAAGAGATGAGCCGCGAGGAAGACGGACATAAGAAACTGAGCGAGGCTACGCGTTATGCGACCATCGCGCTGGCTGTAATGGAAGGTCTGGGAATGTCCATAGGCTTCGGTAAGCAGGGCTTACTTGAAAGCTACAATGCACTGAATGTGATAAGCTCTACAGCGGCACTGACCGCAGGCGCAGCATTCGTGATGTGGCTCGGCGAGCAGATAACGGAAAAGGGTATCGGCAACGGTTCCTCCATTATCCTCGTGTTTAACATAGCTGCAAGGATCACGGCTGATATCGCAACACTTTACGACCAGTTCGTAAAGAACGCAAGCAACGTAGGACGTGCAGTGCTTTCAGCGATCATTATCATCGCAGTGATACTTATCACTATCATACTTACGGTACTCTTAAACGACGGTGTACGTAAGATACCCGTTCACTACAACGGCAGAAGCAACAACAGCCGTATCGCAGCAATGGGCAACACCAACAACATACCTTTAAGAGTAAACACCGCAGGCGTTATGCCGGTAATCTTCGCATCATCACTGATGCAGTTCCCGGTGATCATATACAGCTTCATGGGCAAGCAGCCGGATGTATCCACCACTTTCGGAAAGATACTTACAGCTCTTCAGTCCAACAGCTGGTTTAACAAAGAGCAGCCCTTATATACTCTGGGCCTCGTGCTCTACGTAGTACTGGTAATCTTCTTCGCATATTTCTATACGGCCATCACCTTTAACCCGGTGCTGATCGCAGATAACCTGAAGAAGAGAGGCGGCTTTATACCGGGTGTACGTCCCGGCAGGCCCACCACGGAGTACCTGAACAACATACTTCAGTACATCATTTTCATCGGTGCTGTAGGACTGTTCATAGTAGTTATCATCCCCATAGTATGCAACGGTATCTTCGGAGCCAGCGTATCATTTGCGGGAACCTCACTGATCATTATCGTAAGCGTTATCCTTGATTCGATGCGCCAGGTAGAGACCATGATGGTTGAACGTAACTACAAGGGATTCCTGAATTCATAATAGAAATAAACAAATGATGCTGCACCCTTTTTGAAGGGTGTGGCATCTTGCTGTTAAAGAAGCCGGAGGTTTTTTATGAAGATAATAATGCTCGGAGCTCCCGGTGCCGGCAAAGGCACACAGGCCAAGATGATCGCGGAAACCTATAAGCTGCCCCATGTATCAACCGGGGACATTTTCCGCGCCAATATCAAGAATAATACGGATCTCGGTAAAGAGGCCAAGACATATATGGATAAGGGCGAACTGGTGCCCGATGAGCTGACGGTACGCATACTGCTTGACAGAGTGGCTCAGGCAGACTGTGCAAACGGTTATGTGCTCGACGGTTTCCCCAGGACCATTCCCCAGGCGGAAGTGCTTGACGCAGAGCTTAACAAGCTCGGTGAAAAAGTTGATTACGCCATTGATGTGGAAGTGCCCGATGAGAATATTGTAAAGCGTATGAGCGGAAGACGTGCCTGCCTTAAGTGCGGCGCTACCTATCATATCGTACATATCCCGCCTAAGACAGAAGGCATCTGTGATGCCTGCGGGTCGGAACTGGTGCAGCGTGATGATGATAAGGAAGAGACAGTGAAGAACCGTCTTGCAGTATATCATCAGCAGACCCAGCCGTTGATAGATTTTTACAGCAACAAGGGCGTACTCAAGACTGTTGACGGAACCAAGGATTCTGCCGAGGTCTTCGAAGATATAAAGAAGATATTAGGATAAAAAAATGTCAATTTCAATTAAGTCACCAAGAGAGATAGAACTGATGCGCATCTCCAACAGGATGCTGGCAGAGATGCATTTAGAGCTTGAGAAGCTGATAGAGCCGGGGCTGCCTACCATCGCGCTGGATGAAGCAGCGGCAAAGTTCATCAAAGAACATGAGGTGGAATCAAACTTTTTAAACTATGACGGATACCCCGCTTCCATCTGCGTATCGGTAAATGAAGAAGTGGTGCACGGCATACCTTCAAAGGAAAAGAGACTGCAGGAAGGCGATATAGTCGCCATAGATGCGGGCATCATATACAAGGGTTATCACTCGGATGCAGCAAGGACCTACGGAGTAGGTAAGATCTCAGCCGACAGACAGAAGCTGATCGATGAGACAAGGAACGCTTTCTTTGAAGGCATCAAGGCTGCGAGGGCCGGCAATCACGTATCGGATATATCCAACGCCATTGCCGATTACATAGAACCCTTCGGCTACGGAATAGTAAGAGAACTGGTGGGACACGGCGTGGGTACTTCGCTTCACGAAGATCCGCAGATACCCAACTTCAGGCAGAAGAGAAGGGGAGCGAAACTTGAGGCCGGCATGACCTTAGCCGTAGAGCCCATGATAAACTTAGGGCGCGGCGATGTGGAATGGCTCGATGATGACTGGACTGTGGTAGCCGCCGACGGTTCACCCTCAGCGCATTATGAGAACACCATACTGATCACCGACGGTGATCCCGAAATACTTTCATTGATCTAATACCGGGGAGGTAGGAATGTCCAAAGCAGATGTAATTGAAATCGAAGGAACGGTAACCGAGAAGCTGCCTAACACCATGTTTAAGGTACAGCTTGAGAACGGCCATGAAGTGCTGGCTCACATAAGCGGTAAGCTGAGGCAGAATTTCATAAAGATACTTCCCGGTGACAAGGTAACATTGGAACTCTCACCCTATGATCTGTCCAAGGGCAGAATTATATGGAGAGATAAATAAATTTTCAAAATAATACTTGCATTCGGTGTGTGCTTGTGTTATATTGGATAACGGTCGCTTTTTAGGGGCCTTGTAACATTTTTGTTTTAGCACTGACGAAGGAGGGCGAAACATGAAAGTAAGATCATCAGTAAAGCCTATTTGCGAAAAGTGTAAAGTAATCAAAAGGAAGGGGAGGATCATGATCATCTGTGAGAATCCCAAGCACAAACAGCGTCAGGGCTGATAGTGCGATCCTGTCGATAAATGTGAGGTGCGCCTTGGTGGGTACCGTGCATTTACGATTGATACTTTCCTTAATGCAGGAGAGGCAAAGCCGGGAGACCGGCCGGGTACCGAAAGTACCCCAGTCAATTTGTAACTGTTAATTGCTGCTCTTCATAATAAGTAAAGAGCGGCACACCAATTTTAGCGGAGGAATTTTAAAATGGCTCGTATTGCAGGTGTTGATTTACCGAGAGACAAGCGTGTCGAGATCGGACTTACCTACATCTACGGCATCGGACGCGTAAGCGCAACCAAGATCCTCGATGCAGCAAAAGTTAATCCTGACACTCGCTGCAGAGATCTGACCGATGACGAGGTGAAGAGTATCAGCGCGATCATCGATGAGGAGTACATGGTAGAAGGTGATCTCAGAAGAGAACTCGCACTTAATATCAAGAGACTCCAGGAGATCGGATGCTATCGTGGTATCCGTCACAGAAAGGGACTTCCCGTTCGTGGTCAGAAGACCAAGACCAATGCGCGTACACGTAAGGGTCCCAAGAAGACAGTAGCAGGTAAGAAGAAGTAATAGTAAACTCAAATATTA
>JAEEIK010000052.1 GCA_016281335.1 Lachnospiraceae bacterium
CCGCCTATATCAAGTATGAAACTCGGATCTTCAACGTACTTGGATGATGCGAGAGAATGCGCGACAGTCTCCACCACATGGGTCTCGGTACGAAAAGCCTTATTGAAAAGGAACTCTCCGTAACCCGTAGATGCTGCAGCAAGGATGTTCAGTTCAGCACCCGCATCATGATACTTCTTATACATTCCGAGAAGGGCTTTCTTAGCCACATCCAGAGGATTGCCTCCGTTGGAGGAATACCAGGAATCTATGATCTCTTCCTGTTCATTCATCAGCACGAGTTTTGTAGTAGTCGATCCCGAATCTATTCCGAGATAAGCATTCACCTTCTCTCCTGCTGTCGGCTTATAATCGGGAGCCTCCTTTTTCGGATGGCGTTTTTTGAAATCCTCATACTCTTCTTTTGTTTCAAAATACAGCTGACCCATTTCGGTCTCAGCCTCATCAACACCGCTTAAGGAAGAAACCATCTCTATCAGTTCTTCTATCGAATAATCTTTTGCCTCCACATGCAGTTCTTCTATACTCAAGCCTGCACCGTAGGCTACCATCATCTCGGGATGCTGGGGTATTATCACATCCTTGTCTTCCAGTTCCAGTCTTTCCTTAAATACTTCGCAGAGCCTGGGGTGAAAAGTAAGGGGTCCGCCTTCAAACGCAACCGGCGGCTTGATATCCAGTCCCTGGGAAAGTCCGCCTATAGTCTGCTTTGCTATTGCATGATAGCTCGAAAGAGCTATGTCGTTTTTCTTCACGCCCTGATTCAGCAGGGCCTGTATATCTGTTTTTGCAAACACGCCGCAGCGTCCGGAAATATCATAAACACTCTCTCCTTCGTCTGCCATCTTTCTCATCTCGGAAGCATCCACGCCCAGCACCGTTGCCACTTCATCGATAAATGCGCCGGTACCTCCCGCGCAGCTTCCGTTCATACGCATATCAAAAACCTGGGATTCGCCCTTCTCATCATCCCTGAAAAAGATGATCTTGGCATCCTGTCCTCCCAGCTCTATAGCTGTTCCTATCTTATGGTATTCTTTCCTGAGTGCCAGAGAGTTGGCCACGACTTCCTGGGTAAAGGGAAGGGCAAGTTTATCAGCAATGATCCTGGCTCCGGATCCGGTAAGGCAGATCTTTACCTTCTTTCCTTCCAGTTCATCCTTTACACATTCCAGAAGACCGGTTATGGAATCCCTCTGTTTTGCGAAATGTCTTATGTATTTGTAAAATGACAGCTCCGTATCCTTCAAAAGCGCGATCTTAGTGGTCGTGGAGCCTACATCAATACCTATCCTGTAAACTGTTTCTTCCATAATAGTGCTTTCATCCTCCGTACAAAACACCTACAAATTACGATGATATCAAAACTCAGTCAATATTGTCAAGAAAAGCTAGAAGAGCGGGGAAAGGATATAAAGGGCATTCTGTATGATCTTCTGCCCTACAGGTCTCTTCTTCCATTTCTCATAACTTATCTCTTCCGATCTCTCTATAGTCTTCAGTATATTTTCTTTAATATCTGTGACTATGTGACTGTCAGCCACAAACACTCCGTTTTCATGATGTATGTACATGCTCCTGTAATCCAGGTTGATAGTACCGCAGATCGCACATTCGTCATCGCTTACCGCATCCTTTTCATGGATGAATCCCGGAACGTATTCGTATATCTTCACACCGTCTTTTAATAATCTTCCGTAATTCTTGACCGTAACCATATACACAGCCCACTTATCGTATATCCTGGGCGTTATGATCCTCACATCTACACCGCTTAAAGCCGCGCTTACCAGATCGTTGACCATTCTTTCATCCAATACGAGATAAGGCGTTGTTATATAGATATAATCTCTGGCCTTATTTATCATTCTTGAATAGGCGCCTTCCACCGGATTGTGCGGAGCCCTGTGCGGTCCGCCGGCAAAAGGCTGCACAAAGCCTTCATCGCGCCCTTCCCATTTCGGCTCTATATCCATACCCGAACAGTCTTCCGACACCACCTGCTCCCACATGGTAAGGAAGGTTGCCGACATCGACATGACTGCTCGTCCTTCCAGACGTATAGCGGTATCCAGCCAGTGTCCGAAACGTACTATCTTATTAAGATACTCATCGGCAATGTTTATGCCGCCCGTATATCCTATAGTCGAATCAATGACACATATCTTCTGATGATTCCTGTAGTTAAAGGAAAGCGATGTGATCCTCTTACCTATAGGTTCGTATGATCCCACTTTTATATTATTGCTTCCGAGATTCTTCTTCATCTCTATCGGATCCATATAGAGACTTCCGAAATCATCTATAAGCACCCTTACATCAACGCCCTCGGCTGCTTTCTGTATCAGGATCTCTTCTATCTCCTTCCACCACTCTCCGTTGTAAATGATAAAGTATTCCATAAAGATGCTCTTTTTTGCATTCCTGAGATCCTCCAGGAAATCGGCTTCAAGCTTATCACCTACCGGATAATACTTCATAGATGTATTCTTATATACAGGGAAACCGTCTCTTGCAAGATACCTTGATATCTGTATCTTATTCGGATGTATGGCAGAAAGGATCTCAAGTTCTTCCTCATTTTCGGGAAGCTTGCCCTTCATCTCTTCCTCGCTGTCACGAAGTCTTTCGTTAACTGCAAAATTCTTCCTCGCGCTTCCCCAGAAGAAATACAATATAAAACCAAATCCCGGAAGCGCCACGATAATGGCTATCCAGAATTTCTGATTATATTCGTTATTGCTTACCAGTGCGAAAACGATGAAAGATGAAAGTATCTGGATCGCGAGGTATATCTTCACGGAATACTCTCTGAGCCAGTAGGTCAGTCCCAGGATAAAAAGCACCTGAAACAAAAGCACCATTATTACGGAAAAGGCCCTGAAAAGCCCATGATATCTGGCGCGTCGCCTGTCAAAAGTCTTATGGTGTTTTCTTCTTTCTTTAGCGGGCATATCAGACTATCCTGTTTCTGTTTTCTCCTGCAAAAAATGCTTTGATATTTTTGCAGGCTTCACTTACCACCTTCTGTCTAGCCTCTCTTGAAGCCCAGGCCATATGCGGGGTTAGCAAAAGTCTTTCTTTGTTTTTTACATGCATGAGCGGATCATCCGGCGAGATTGGTTCACGCTCCATCACATCCACGCCTGCTGCCGCGATCATCCTTTCATCGATCGCATTTGCAAGACTTGCACTGTCTGCCACTGCACCTCTTGCCACATTGATCAATATCGCGGAAGGCTTCATCAGACTCAGCGTTTTTTCATTTACAAGATGTCTTGTCCTGTCATTTAACGGACAGTGAAGCGAGATGATATCGCACTGCGAAAAGAAGGCTTCCTTATCAAGAAACTTATATCCGATCACATTGTTCACTCCGGAAGTCGAATAGCATACCACTTCTGCTCCGAAGGCCCTCGCTACCAGCGCCACTTTCTTGCCTATGTTTCCCATACCCGCAACACCCCAGGTGAGTGAAGACAGTTGTGAAAACTCTTTTCCGAAATATGTGAATATCCCTGAAGCGCTGTATTCTCCGCTCTTAACGAAATTGTCATACCAGCCTATACTCTCCATCAGCGACAGTGCCAGCGCAAAAGTATGCTGCACCACCGAATCCGTCGAATAATTGCTGACGTTGCATACTGCGATATTCCGGGCTCTGCAGTATTCGATATCTATATTATCGTAACCGGTCGCAAACTCTTCTATCAGTTTTACATTTGCGGCATCCCTAAGAGTATTCTCGTTTAAGGGCATTTTATTTGCCACTATTATATCCGCATCTTTTACCCTTTCGGCAACGGTTTCAGGGGTCGTGTCGGTATATACACTCACTTCACCAAACTTCTCCATTGCCGAGACATCAACATCAACTCCTACCGTATTTCTTTCAAGTATGACTATCTTCATATCTATGCTCCTGAACTATTTAAAAGGGGGCGGCCCTTGCCACCCCCTCCCTATCTTATCCTAATCTCTTCAGCAGCGCTTCACGCTGTTCTTCGTATCCGGGCTTGCCTAAGAGTGCAAACATATTCTTCTTGTAGCTCTCCACACCCGGCTGATTGAACGGATTCACACCGAGTATGTATCCGCTGACACCGCAGGCGAACTCGAAGAAGTAGAAAAGCTCACCGAGATAGAACTCATTGACCTCGGGAACATTTATCATAAGGTTGGGAACCTGACCGTCGGTATGTGCAAGCACAGTTCCGTTCATAGCTGACTTGTTCACGAAATCAACGGTCTTTCCGCTTAAGTAGTTAAGTCCGTCAAGGTCCACCGGCTCTTCTTCTATAGTAAGAGTCTCTTTGGAAGTTTCAACATTTATTACAGTCTCAAAGATATTTCTGGAACCTTCCTGAATGAACTGTCCCATGGAATGCAGGTCCGTAGTCAGATCCACGCTTGCAGGGAAGATACCTCTCTGATCCTTGCCCTCGCTCTCTCCGTAGAGCTGCTTCCAC